>JAPWUT010000175.1 GCA_028275425.1 Anaerolineae bacterium
TGTCAACGTCCGCTGGCTTGGGGGAACCCTTACCAACTTCTCCACCATTAAAAAGCGGATTGAATACTTGGAGATGATGGAACGTCAGAAAGAAATGGGGGAATTTGACCGTCTGCCCAAGAAAGAAGCTCTCCAGAAAGAAAGGGAACTTGAACGCCTCCGCCGCAAGATTGGAGGCCTGAGAGGCCTCAATAGGCTCCCCGACATGCTCTATGTCGTGGACGTGGTCAAAGAAGAGCTGGCCGTGAAAGAAGCTAACCGCCTCGGCATACCAGTAGTAGGAGTAGTTGATACCAACGCTGACCCTGAACTGGTAACCTATTGCATCCCGGCTAATGACGATGCCATAAGGGCTATAAAAGTCATAACTTCCGAGATAGCCAGCGCCGTCTTGGAAGGACGCCAACTCTACGAAACCATCAAGGCCGAAGCCGGCGAGGAAGAGGAAATCGCCTTGGCTGTTGAAGAAGAGCTGCCCATTGAACACTACCTTGGGCCTTCTGTCTTGGAGAAACTTAAGGTTATGGACAAAGAAGCCTTGGACCTTCTGGAAGAAGAGAAAGAAGAATGGGAAAAGCCTGAGGAAGAAGAAACCGAAGAAGAATAAAGGAGGTGGCCAGTGACTGTAGACCCGAAGCTCATCAAAGAACTCAGGGAAATAACCGGTGCGGGTATCTTGGAATGCAAGAAAGCCCTGGAGGAAAGCGGCGGCGACATAGAGAAAGCCAAACAGTACCTCAGGGAAAGGGGGGTGGCAATAGCTGCCAAAAAGATGACCCGCCAAGCACGGGAAGGAATCATTGAAGCCTACATCCACACCGGCAGCAAGGTCGGAGCAATGGTTGAACTAAATTGCGAGACTGACTTTGTGGCCAGGACTGACCTGTTCAGAAACCTGGCCCACGATATAGCAATGCAGGTGGTGGCCTTTAACCCATTATACATAAAGCCGGAGGACATCCCCCCCGAGGTCATTGAAGCTAAGAAGGCCGAAATCCTCTCCGAATACAAAGGTTCTGGCAAATCCCCGGAGGAATTGGAAAAGATAGTGGAAAAGAGGCTTGAAGAATACTATCGGGAGGTGTGCCTCCTGCGCCAGCCCTTCCTCAAGGACGAAAATTCCACAGTAGAAGAGGTCATCACCCAGGCCATTGCTAAGCTTGGGGAAAACGTAGTAGTAAGGAGATTCGTGCGCTTTGAGCTCGGTGAGCCCTTAGAATGAGGTGTCACTATGGAGCTTAAATACCGAAGGGTGATGATAAAGATTGGGGGAGAGGCCTTGGCTGGCCCCAAAGGCTTCGGAATTGACCCCGAAAAGGCCAGAGAAGTAGCCTGCAAGATTAAGGCGGTAAAGGACCTGGGAACCGAAATAGCCCTCGTTATAGGGGCAGGGAACATCTGGCGGGGCCGCGATGGCCTTGAACATGGCATGGACCAGGCCACAGCCGACCACATGGGCATGCTGGCCACAGTCATGAATGCCCTCGCCCTTCAAGATGCCTTGGAAAAACTCGGCGTAACCACCAGGGTCCAGACGGCAATAGAGATGCGCGCCGTCGCCGAACCTTACATCCGCCTTAGGGCTATCCGCCATCTTGAGAAAGGCAGGGTGGTCATAATGGCCGCCGGAACAGGCCAGCCATACTTTACAACTGATACCGCCGCCGCCCTCAGAGCTATGGAAATCCACGCCGAAGCCTTGATAAAAGCCACAAAAGTGGACGGGGTTTACTCCGATGACCCCAAAATCAACCCAAATGCCGTGCGCTTTGACCGCCTATCCTACATGGAAGCTTTGAAAATGAGAGTTGGGGTGATTGACAGCACCGCTATATCGCTGTGCATGGAGCATAACCTCCCAATCTATGTGGTCAACCTTTGGGAGGAGAAGGCCCTGGAAAAAGTTGTATTGGGCGAACCAGTTGGGACCGTAATATGTTGAGAAGGAGGTAGAACGATGGTAGAAGAGGTCTTTAAAGACGTACGGTCCCGGATGGAAAAGGCTTTGGAAATCCTGCGGGAGGACCTAAAGGCCCTCAGGACCGGTAGGGCATCTCCTGCCCTTTTGGAGAAGGTCAAGGTGGAATACTATGGGACTCTTGTCCCACTCAATCAGCTTGCTTCCATCACCGCGCCGGAGCCGAGGTTGCTGGTGGTAAGGCCATGGGATGCCTCAGCTTTAGCGGCCATAGAAAAAGCAATCCTCAAATCGGACCTTGGCCTTACGCCCATGAACGACGGCAAAGTCATAAGGATAAACATCCCGCGCCTTACCGAGGAAAGGCGCAAAGAGCTGGTCAAAGTTCTCTCCAAGAGGCTTGAGGAAGCCAAAATAGCCGTCCGCAATTGCCGGCGCGATGGCCTGGAGCAATTGAAAGAACTCCAAGACGAAAAACTAATCTCGGAAGATGAGTTCTTCCGGGCCAGGGAGAAGCTGGATGAGCTAACCGAAGAGATGATTGAGAAGATAGACGAGATTGGGGAAGCCAAGAAGAAGGAGATAATGGAAGTTTGAAGGGGAAGATTGAGAACCTGCCAAGGCACATCGGCTTCATAATGGATGGAAATGGGCGCTGGGCCAAGCAGAGAGGCTTGCCCAGGTTAGCAGGCCACAGAGCAGGAGCGGAAAACCTCCGCCGTGTCCTACGAGCCTGCGGGGAATGGGGGATAAAATACGTAACCATTTACGCTTTCTCCACTGAAAACTGGGGGAGACCGAAAGAAGAAGTTGAAGGCCTCCTCAACCTCCTGGACCAGTACATAGACAAGGAATTGCCCGAATTGGTGAAAGAGGGTGTGCAGGTCAGGCACATAGGCCGAATGGACGGAGTGCCGGAAAGGCTTCAGGAGAAAATACGCCAAGCCGTGGAAGCTACCAAAGGGAACGAGCGCTTGATACTTTGCGTGGCTTTTAACTACGGTGGAAGAGCCGAAATTGTAGATGCAGTTCGTAAGATTATAGCCAAGGGCTACAAGCCCGAGGAAATTGACGAAGACCTTATCTCCTCTCACCTCTACACCGCCGGCATTCCCGACCCAGACCTAATAATCCGGACGGCTGGGGAGATGAGGCTTTCCAATTTCCTCCTTTGGCAAAGTGCTTACGCTGAGTATTATTCAACCCCTGTCTATTGGCCCGATTTTGATGAGGAAGAGCTTTACAAAGCCCTTTTAGACTTTAGCCGCCGTGAAAGAAGGTTTGGGCTCGTCAAAGAAGGGTGAAGGGCTTACCTTCATGGCCAAATTAGACCAATCTCAATTCCGGAGCCGTGTGCTGGTTGCGGCCTTGCTCATCCCTACCATTATCGTGATAACCTGGATTGGGGGGATTGTTTTCGCTTTAGTCGTAGGTGTAGCAGCTCTCCTTGCCACCTGGGAATTTTTCCGGCTGATGGAAAAAGGGGGTTTTAGGCCCCTTTGGCCTATGGGCCTTGTCCTTACGCTTCTCCTCATTTTAAACGCCTTTCTGCCCCATCTCCGTCTCCTTCCGCTTGCCCTTAGCGCCTGGCTAATTATCACCACCACTTGGCAGCTCTTCCGGCGGACCCCATACCCCGTTGTTGATTGGGCTTTGACTTTGACTGGTGGGTTTTACATCGGTTGGCTTATCAGCCACTTCATTTCCCTGCGTTTGCTTCCTCAGGGTTACACCTGGGTTATGCTAACTTTCCTCATAACTTGGGCTGGGGATTCAGGAGCATATTTTGCTGGGCTAAAGTGGGGTAAGCGGCCATTTTGGCCTCGCTTAAGCCCTAAGAAGACTTGGGAAGGGACCATAGGTGGGTGGTTAGCCGGGATGCTGGCGGCGATAATTTTGGGCACTATAGGTGGGGTGGCTTTACCCCACAGCTTGGCTTTAGGAGTCATCGTAGCTACTATTACTCCCTTTGGCGATTTGGCCATTTCAATGGTAAAGAGGCAAGTTGGGGTTAAGGACTCAGGCAGCCTCTTCCCAGGCCATGGAGGGATGCTGGATAGAGTTGATAGCCTCTTGTTCGCAGTGGTAGGAGTTTATTATTACGTTGTCAATGTTGTCCTCTAACGGAGGGCAATACCCCATTGGCCCCTTTGCGGGAAGTTACGGGAAATCCCCCCACGACCCCCAGCCAGGGGGCTTTGCCCCCTGGCCCCCCCTTTGCCCACCCTCGTGGGCTTAGGATTCGCCAGCGTTTTGGGTCCCACTCGGTGGCGGGGTTGCTAATGGGGGCAACTCGCCCCCTCTTTCAAAATT
>JAPWUT010000176.1 GCA_028275425.1 Anaerolineae bacterium
CTTGCCCCCTTTTAAGGTTTTGTGGGGGGACACCCCCCACGCCCCCCGCCATGGGGGCTTCGCCCCCCTGGACCCCCCTCTTTGCCCACCCTCGTGGGCTGAGGGTTCGCCAGCGTTTTTGGTCCCACTCGTAGCCGGGGGACAAGAGCTGGCTGCTCTCCCCTTCTTTGAAAATTTGGAGGTATCCCAGTTTTGGCTATGCCTGTAATTCGTAGGAAGCATCCAAACATGCCGTTCCGAAGGGGGCGGTGCTTTAGATGCTTTAAATTCAGAGGCCTTGGGAGAGGACTCGCTTGAGGAGTTCTTTGGTCCCAGAGGGGAGAGGAATTTCCTCAAGTTCTTCAAGGGCAAACCAGCGCGCTTCTTCTACATCCGATGATGGACATACCCCAAGCCCTTTGGGATAGGCCAGAAAATCTACAATTACGTAGTGAAAGCGAAGCTTCCCTTCAGCATCCCTGTGTATGCTGTCTACCACTTCTAAAACCGGCCCCACTTCAATCTCAATCCCGCACTCTTCCTTAACTTCTCGCTTTACGGCTTCCCTGGCCCTTTCCCCAAGTTCAATAGCTCCACCCGGTATACTCCAGTAGCCTCGGGCTGGGTCCTTTGCCCTCTTTACTAAGAGCACTTTGCCTTGGTGGATTATCACTGCCCCTACAGCCGGAATAGGGGTTTCAGGATATTCTCGTTTCATGCGGCCAGCTTTTCCAAGAGCTTGAGGGCCTTTTCCATCCTGGCCAGGGTTCGGTCCTTGCCCAAGATGGCCATGCTTCCGAAAAGCGGCGGCGCTACTTTCTTACCAGTCACAGCTGTTCTAATTATGCCGAAGAGCTGCCCAGCTTTGAGGCCCATATCGGCTGCTAAGGCTCTCAGGGATTCTTCAATGGCTTTTTCTTCAAAGGAAGGAAGGGCTACGAGCCTCTCGTATGCCCGGCGGAGAGCTTCTAAGGATTCACGGGGGGTCATGTTATCGCCAACCAGGGCCTCCGGTTCGTAGCTTATGGCCTCTTGGAAGAAGAAGTCCACCAACGCTACGGCATCACTGAGGGTCTTTATCCTCTCTTGGATGAGGGGGACTATTGGTCTTATCTTGCTGAAGTCGGCTTGGAGCCCGGCTCTCTGTAAGAATGGCACGAGCCTGTTGGCTAAGTCATCGGGGTTTAGCTGCCGGATGTAGTAACCGTTCATCCATTCCAGTTTATCGTAGGAGAAGGAGGCCGGGGAAGATTTAACCCTCTCTAAGGAGAAACGCTCAACCAGTTGCTCCTTGGTCATTATCTCCGTTCGGTCATCGTAGGACCAGCCCACTAAGGCCAGGAAGTTGAACATCGCCTCCGGGAGGTAGCCTGCTTCTTTAAATTCCCTGACCAGCACAGGGTAAATTCGGCCATCGGGTCCTACGGTTTTGCGTTTGCTCATCTTGCCTTTCCCGGTGGGTGAGAGGATTACAGGAAGGTGGGCGAATTGCGGCGGCTCCCACCCGAAACCTTTGTAAAGGAGGATGTGCTTGGGAGTTGATGGAATCCACTCATCGGCCCGCATTACGTGGGTTATCTTCATGAAGTGGTCGTCCACGACGTTGGCCAGGTGGTAGGTGGGGTAGCCATCGGACTTTAGGAGGATTAGGTCTTCAATGTTCACGTTGTTTACGGTGATTTCGCCGTGGATGAGGTCGTGAAAGGAGGTCTTCCCTTCAAGGGGGACTTTCAGGCGGATGACGTAGTTCCTTCCTTCGGCTTCTAAGGCCTTCTTTTCCTCATCGGGCAGGAAGCGGCAGTAGCGGTCGTAGCTTGGGGGTTGTTTCTTGCGGCGCTGCTCTTCCCTCAGGCGCTCAAGCCTTTCGGGGGAGCAGAAGCATTTATATGCCCAACCCCGTTCCACAAGGATGTGGGCATATTTTTGGTAAAGTTCAAGGCGCTGCGATTGAAAGTATGGCCCGTAGGGTCCCCCTACTCCCGGCCCTTCGTCCCATTCCAGCCCAAGCCACTTCAAGCCTTCCATTATATCTTCCAAGGAATCGGGAACGTAGCGGGTGCGATCGGTGTCCTCAATCCTGAGGATGAAGGAGCCGCCGTGGTGGCGGGCAAAGAGCCAGTTGAAGAGGGCAGTCCTCGCCCCTCCTACGTGAAGATATCCGGTCGGACTTGGTGCAAAGCGAACTCTTACGCTCACAGCCTCCTCCACAGTTTCAAAGCTAATTCTTGCGAACGGGCAGTGATTTCTTCTTCGTCCAAGGTCAACACTTTGCCCCTTTCCATCAGTATTTTACCACCCACAATCACGGTGTCAACCCCTGTTCCGTCTATGCCGAAGATTACATGCCAGGGGTAGTTTTCCGGAGTAAGAGGGGTGGTAGGGTAGTAGTTGAGGATTACGATGTCGGCCCAGGCTCCGGCTTTTATGGTTCCCAGGGGCTTTTCGGGCCAGAAAAGGCCCGCTGTTGCAGCATTGTGAGGAAAAGCCATCTTTAGGATGAGGTCGGCTCCGAGGGCTTGGGGGTCAAGTTTGGCCAGCCTGTGGACAAGGTAGGCGGTGTGCATTTCCACAAACATGTTATTGGAGAAGCCATCGTTCCCCAGGCCGACTTCTATGCCTTTCTTCAGCATTTCCACCACTGGCGCAGTCCCCACTGCATTGTTCATGTTGGAGCGGGGGTTATGGACCACTCTGGTTTGAGTTTCCTTGAGGATTTCCATTTCCCTCTCGTTTATGTGGACGCAGTGGGCGGCTATTGTTCTGGGGCCGAGTATTCCGAAGCGGTGCAGCCTTTCCACTACCCTTAAGCCTGAGCGGCGCAGGGAATCATCCACATCGGCTTTATCTTCGGCTACGTGGATGTGGAAGCCGGTTCCAAGGGATTGAGCGGAGGATGCGCATCTTTCCAAAGTCTCGTCCGATAGGGTCAATGAGGCGTGAAGGCCGAAGGTTGCCCTTACCAATCCTCCCTTTTCCCGGCTTTTGCGGATGAAGCGCTCGTTCTCCCGTATCCCGGCTTCCATCCGCTCCTTGCCATCTCTATCGGTCACTTCGTAGCAGAGGCAAGCTCTCAAGCCGGCTTGCTCCACCGCTTCGGCGATAACGTCCAAGCTGCCGTCAATCGCTCCCTGGGAAGCATGGTGGTCAAGCAAGGTTGTGGTTCCATGCTTTATGGCGTCAACCAAGCAGACCAGGGCGCTGTAGCGGATGTCCTCGTAGGATAAAGCTTTGTCCAAGCGCCACCAAAGCCTTTCCAAGATTTGGGGGAAATTGCGCGGGGGCTCACCAGGGATGGCCATCCCACGGGCGAAGGCCCCGTAGAAATGGGTATGGGCACAGATGAGCCCAGGCATGATTAATTTATCCCTGGCATCTACCAGCTTCTCCCCAGGGTAGCGCTTGACCAATTCCGAAGCTGGTCCGATTTCGGCGATTTGGTCGCCTTGGATTAAAATCGCTCCCCCTTTGATGAAAGGGGCTTCTGGGTCAAAGGTCAGGATATTCCCCCCGAGTATCAGCATCTCACTTTTCCTCCCTTGAGTAGGGCAAGCCGAGGGCAGAAGGGGCTCCGATTCGTCGGCGCATCACTTCCCCTGAAGCGGCCATAAGGACAAGGATGGTGAGGATGAAAGGGAGGGTGTTGAGCAGGTTAGGGGAAATTCCGAGGGGTTGGAGTCGGTATTGGAGGACTTTTACCCCGCCGAAGAGGTAGGCTCCCAAGAGTGCTCGCAATGGGCTCCAGAGGGAGAAGATGGTCAGCGCTATCACAATCCACCCTGCCCCTGCCGTCATCCCTTCAATCCAGGATGGTGTGTAAACTATGGAGAGGTAAGCGCCGCCTATTCCCGCCAATACCCCTCCGATGAAAGTGCAGAGGTAGCGGATGGCAAAGACGTTTACCCCCATAGCGTCGGCGGTTGCGGGGTCTTCCCCTACGGAGCGGATGTTTATCCCTAAGCTCGTCTTGTAGAGTAGGAACCACGTCACGGGGACTAAGGCTATAGCGATGTAGGCGAGCGGGTCAAACCGGAAGAGGAGGGGGCCAAGGAGGGGGATATCGCTCAGCAATGGTATTTTGATTCCACCAATTTTAGCCGAAGCTGGCAGAGGGACCCCAATGAATCTCCGCCCGAGGAGGCCGCTGAGGCCGGTCCCGAACATGGTCAAAGCGAGGCCTGAGACGACTTGGTTCCCCCTAAGGTTTATGCTTATAAATGCGTGGATTAGGGAGAAGAGTCCTCCCAT
>JAPWUT010000177.1 GCA_028275425.1 Anaerolineae bacterium
GGGGAGATGGCAGGGTTTATCTTCCGGGGTGGATTCAGAGAGCTTGGATTCAGGAAGCGAGTTTTGGCATCAGGAGGGGGCTGGCCGGTGAGGAGGTGGTAAAGCGTCGCGCCAAGGGAGTATATGTCCGAGCGGATGTCCGTTGTACCCGCTTCCCCAGCATATTGCTCAAGAGGAGTGTAAGGGAGGGTCCCCCTGCCCTCCAGCACCGTTATAGTCCTCTCTTCATCGGAATGCAGGACCTTCACCAGCCCAAAATCCACAAGTTTAACCGTCCCCGAAGGAGTGAGCTTTATGTTGGAAGGCTTTATGTCCCGATGGAGGATGGGAGGATTCTGGCTGTGGAGGTAATCCAAAGCCGAGCAGAGCTGTTCAGCCCACTTCAGGACCAGCTCTTCGTCCAAGAACTTGCCCTCTAACCTCACTTCGTTTACAATAGTTTTGAGGTCCTTGCCCGGGACAAAGTCCATTACCAAGTATTCCCTGTCGCCTTCGGAGAAATAATCGGAGACTTTGGGAAGGTTGGGGTGGTCAAGGCGGGCCAGGATGCTGGCTTCTTGGTAGAACTGGCGCTTTAATTCTTCCACAGCCTTGGGGTCATGAGCCAGCGTGGGGATTACCTCTTTTATGGCACAAAAACGGCCTTTAAGGAGGAGGTCCTCGGCCTTGTATACCGAGCCCATGCCTCCTTTGCCAACCATCTCCAGTATCTTGTAGCGGGAGCGCAGGATGCTCCCCGGGGGGAGGGGTTTGGCCAGCTCTAACATCTCTACTGCCCACTGGGAAGGGCCTATATTAATCCTCAAAGAAGGGCCTGGGCGCGGAAAAGTCTGGGAATTGAGGCAGGAAGCAATGACCATAGGACGTCACGATTCCTGCGATGTCTTCCTGCCCGACCGCAGGGTCTCGCGCTTCCATGCCCGTATAACACGCCAGGGTAAAAGCTTCATCCTGGAAGATTTGGGGAGCAAAAACGGTACTTTCGTCAACGGTGCCCTGATAACCTCCCCTTACACTTTGAAGGACGGGGATGAGATAGCCATAGCCTTTGCTTTCAAACTCCTCTTCGTGGACTCCGGAGCAACCGCTCCACTCGCCCCAGAGGAGCCAATTCTCAAGCTGGACAAAAGCACTCGTAAAGTTTGGGTCAGGGGGAAAGAACTGAGCCCTCCCCTTTCTCCCCTCCAGTTCCGACTGTTGGAACTCCTTTACGAGGCCTCGGGGCGAGTTGTCAGCCGTGAAGAGATAGCTCAAGCCCTCTGGCCAGAAGCCCGTGCAGGGGTAACTGACCAAGCTATAGACGCTATAATCCACAGGCTCAGGGAACGCCTCGCTTCCCTTGACCCCAACGCAAAATTCATTGAAACAGTAAGGGGGCATGGCTTCCGCCTCTTCACTCCCTGAAGAATTCCACCACCTCTTCTTCCGCCGAAGGCAAAACTTCTATGGCGCTTATCCTGTGCCATGGGAATATGACTATATCCACATTGGCCTCCACATACTCCACAGGCTTCCCATCCTTCCGGCGGACCCCGGTGCATATGATGCAGTTATCTGAAGGCTCAGGCAATTTCTCCATCTCAGCCATTATCGGCTCTTCCCCCACAAGGTGAATCACAACCGTGTAAGCCATACCTACCCCTCCAGGTAGATTTTCAAAATTTCCCCTCCTAAACGGACCTCATCTCCTGAAGCCAAAGGTTCCGGGGAAAAAGGCAGAAGGCGCCGGTTATTGATGAAAGAGCCGTTTGAGCTACCCAAGTCTTCAACGTAGACCTTATTGCCCTGACGGAACAGGCGAAGGTGCCTCCGGGACACCCCTTTCTCAACCCCCCCTTTATCGGATAAATCCAGGTGAGGTTTGAAACCCGTGGCCGGGTCTGCCCGGCCAATGATTACCTCGCCCTCTAAAGGCATCTCTATTTTCCACCCCTCGGTAAGGGAAACGAGCTTAACCATGAGCTTTTCCTCGTGAATCAAAGGCTCCCCGCACTCTTCGCAGAAAAGCGAATTGGGTAAATTTTCAGCCCCACAAGCCGGACAGCGAATCATCCTTCCTCCGGTGGTTTCAAGGCCAAAAGCCTTGTGCCGTAATAAAGCCTCTTGCGCCCTTCAGCCGAGAGGTCACCCGTGGCCGGGAGGAACTTTGCTTCCTCCTTGGCCAGAAGGGCGAGGTCCTTCTCCCCCGCTTTCTCCAGTTGCTTAGCCAAGAAGAGCAACCTCTGGCTTGCTTTCCCCCTTTCCCCTCCCCGAATTTCCTTCCAAGCTTTTTCCCTAAGCTTGAAAATAGCCACCTGTCCAGCTGCCGCCAGGATTTCTTTTGGTATGCGCTCCCCCTCAACCCCTTCGGCTATGGTCAAGTAAACCTCACCCCGAGCTGCAAGCTCCCCCTTTAAATCTCCGAATTCCCACCGTAAGGCAGGGTGATGCCCAGCAGGTAGGGGAGGGATTACTAACTCTGCAAGCAAGCGGATGGAACCGCTAAACGGGCCCAAGAAGAAAGTGCCACCTTCCATTGCCACCCTACTCACTTGGGGGTCAAGCCGGAAAAGCCCCTTGAGATTTATCCCTTCCCCAAGCTCAAGCTTGCCCTTAAAGGCAGACACAGCTCCCATTAAAGCCCCGACTCGCTCTTGAAAAGTCTTCGGGAGTTCTTTGTGGTGAGGGATGTAAAGGCTTACCCCACCACTCGCCTGAGCGATTGCTTCCATAAGTTCTTCGTTCCAGTCCGTTCCAAGGCCGACAGCTGCTATGGATATCCCCTTGGCCCCTGCTTCCCTGGCGAGCCTTACGCACTCCTCCTCGTCCCCATAGGTCTCGCCGTCGGTTAGCAAGAGCATATAGTTAATGCTTTCCCAAAGGTTTCCCGCCTTTAGGAGTTCAGCCAGGCCTGAGGAGATGCCGTAGGACATTTCCGTGCCCCCCTCAGCCTTCACTTTCCTCAGAAGGCTTGAAGCTTTCCGGGGGTCATGCCGGCGAGCAAGGGGTAGAATTACAGTGGCCCTATCATTGAAAGTGACTAAAGCTAAGGCGTCTTCTTCTTTAAGGTTCCGCAGGACCAGCTCAGATGCTTTTAACGCGCTTTCCAGTTTGGGCCCTTTCATGGAAGTGCTCGTGTCTATAACCAAGCAGAGGTTCAGAGGCTTAGGCGGTATGGCATGGTCTTTTTCGGCGTGGATGGTGAAGAGAACATACCAGGCCTGGGGCTCAGGCAAGGGCCGTAAAGCCCTTTGGCTTAAGAGGACATTGGCCCAAAAAGCTTTTTCCGGGTACAATCCTTTTGCCCTTAGCCACTCATCATACCTTCGGCGACGCTCCGGGTCCCTTAGGACCTCGTAAGCTTCTTGGAGCTGGCGGAAGAGGAAAGCAGTCTTGAAGGCCCTGAGCACATCAGGGTGATATTCTTTGACCAAGCGCCTGTAGGCGCTCTCAATTTCCTCTTGGGAAGCAAAAGGTGATACTTCCAGGAGCTGGTAATAATCGGGCCTGAATTCTTCCCCCACAGCCTCGCCCCCTTTCAAGCCTCAAGAAGGAATGGCTGGTAAAGCGTAAAGCTTGCCATCGCAAGAACCTATGTAGACAGCTCCTCCGGCCAAAGCGGCCGAGGAAACTACCGGCCCGCCGGTCCGGAAGCGCCAAACAAGCTCCCCCTTAAAAGCATCCACACAGTAAATGAAGCCATCCACGGAACCGAAATAAACCCTCCCTTCTTCAACCCTTGGCGAAGAAATTACTTGGTCCCCGGTGGTATACTTCCAGAGCAATTTTCCGTCCTCAACCCTAAAGGCATATAGGTTTCCATCAGCAGAACCGATGTAGACAATGCGCTCGGCTACAGCCGGCGAGGAGACTACGGGCTTACCAGTCTTGTAGCGCCAGGCAACCCATCCCGACAGAGCATTGAAAGCATAGACGTAGAAGTCAAACCCACCGATGAAGAAATAATGCTCCCACACGGTCGGGGAGGAAACCACCCTCCTGCCGCAGTAATGGCGCCAAACTGGATAGCCATCCGATGCTTTAAGAGCATAGATGAAGCCGTCATCCGACCCGAAGATTACCCGGTCTTGGAAGAGGGCAGGGGACGAGCGAACTGCTCCGCCGGTAGTGAAAACCCACTTCAGGTGGCCCGAAGCCGCCTCCAAAGCGTAGAAGTTGG
>JAPWUT010000178.1 GCA_028275425.1 Anaerolineae bacterium
CGCAGGGATGGGGGTCAGGGGGTTAGGTCGGAAAGGCACATCCCCCAAACCCCCTGGGAGGGGGCTGCGCCCCCTCCACCCCCTTTGCCCACCCTCGTGGGCTTAGGGTTCGCCAACGTTTTGCTTCCCTCCGAGGCAGAAAGGGGAGAGGCCCCTCAAATTTTCCCCTTCCCTCGCAGGGAAGGGGGTCAGGGGGTTAGGTCGGAAAGGCACATCCCCCAAACCCCCTGGGAGGGGGCTGCGCCCCCTCCACCCCCTTTGCCCACCCTCGTGGGCTTAGGATTCGCCAGAGTTTTGGGTCCCACTCGTGGCGGGGTTGCCTTTGCGGTTCAAAATCTTCAATGTTTTGATTTCGCATCCCTTGGCCCGGAAATAAACCCTTTTCCCTTCTACCTCAAGAGCAGTTAGAGGCTCCTCAAGGAGGTTTGTTTCCCACGCTTGCTCAATCTCGTTCCAGAAGAGGATGCTGCCCAGAACCTCTTCCCGGCTTGCGTTCCAGAGCCGCACTACTATTCCTTCCCCATCTTCAGCAGCCTTTACAGCGCTTACCACCAGCTGCGGGGGGCTTACTCGGAGGAAGCTCGTGGAAGGGGGCAAGCCCCCAGAAGCCTGAACCCTTGCCGCTAAGGGCGGCCGAGTGAATGCTTCGGCTTCAAGCCAAGGGGAGGTTTCGTGCCAAGAGCCGGAGTAGGGCACGAAGGCGTATTCAAAGACATGCATGCCTAAGCATTGGGCTTCCGGAACTTCGTAGGGAGGGCCGGCATGGCCAAGCCTGGAACGCAAATCATCCCTTGAAAGCCAGCCCACGCACCTAAGGAGGGTGAGGAAAACTATTCCCTCAGGGGTGACCTCATACTCCGGCAGGCCTTTGTTGAGAATTGCTACCCCACGGCCATCTCCTTGAACCAGTAAGAATCGTTCCTGAGGGTAAGTGCTAACAGGTAATTCAAACGGGCTTATGGCTTCTGGAAGGGCTGTGGGGCGGGATACAAGGGCAAAAGCGCTCTCGGCGATGGATTCGCGGCAAGGGATTCCCGTGGGGAAAACGGCCCTCAGGCGGTGGTCACGAGCCCTGTTCTCCGCTATGGTCTGGAATTCAACCCTCTTAACCCCTCGCTTGAGGGTAACCAAAACGGTCAAATGGCAGCTCACCTTACGGCCACTTCGGCGGTTGCGGTCTAAGGTGAGGCTTTGCGGGATGAGGAAGCGATGCCTTATCCTGATAGTTGCCCAATCGTGGAAATCCTCGGCTACCGCTATTTCGGCTTTTTTATTCAGCGTGGTGAAAATTTCTTGCTCTTCCGGAGGCTCGTAATTGTACTCATCGCCTGCATCCCCAGAATCCTCAAAGTAACCGATGTTCTCGTAAACGGCACCGCTTTCCTTATCAGTGACCGTCAAAGTCCCGTCTTCCTTGACCTCCACCCGGAGGAATTCGTTCTCCATGGTCCTCGGGTCCAGGAGGATTCTTTCCTCAGGCGGTGGAGTAGGAGCCCCGGGGATAAGGCGGTAGAGCTTGTAGCCCCAGGGAGGCAAATCTTCGGCCAGGAAGGAGATTTTGACTTTCTCCACATGCTTCACCCCGGCCAGGATATCCCTGCTTTCCAAAGTCCTCTCGCCAACCCTGAAAGGAACAGCTTTCCCTTCGGGCGAGAGGAGAATGCAGCGGTCAAGGTCCAAATCCTCCGGCCCTGGTTCCTGCGCCCGGCCTTGTGGAGGGGAAAGCCTCGGCTCAACCCATGCTTCCACCAAGTCTGTCCGCTGGGATGAGGCCGGGTTAAAGACCAGGATGTTCACCCCTTCCCCACCCTCAACTTTTTGGCCGATTTTCTGGAGGGAATCGGAGGCAAGCTCTTGGGTCACTTGCTCCACCTGGGCAAACCTCACCACCATCTCTCGGTGCACTTCATCTACCGAAGTCCCGCAGATGGAATCGTGGAAGTGGTTTTTGAGCAGTAGCTTCCAGGCATGCCTGAGGAAGCCTGCGGGGTAAGGCTCGCCTGTGCTGGTAGCGAAGGAAGCAAGTGGTTCGGCATAGAAATTGAGCAAGGTAAAGGCCCGATGGTTCATCTGCTTGAGGTAGATGCGGGAAGAGAGGACACCGGGGAGGAGGGGGGCAAAGAAAGGTGTCCGAAGCTCGCCTTTTATCACTTCCAATTCCTGGCCCTTATCCAAAAGCCGTAAGTAATCCTCAAGCGAACCCAAAGCGAAGGTATGGCCGAGCTTCTGTGAGAGGGCTTCCAGGACTGAAGGCAAATCCTCCTGAGGGCCCATATGGTCGCATCCGGCCATGAGCAGGATAGCATCGGACGTAGCGAGGCCAGCCAGGAATTCCAGCAGAGAATCAAGGCCTCGGAAGGGGCCAAACTCAAACTCCTCGGGGGAAGGGGGGAGGTTGCGGGCATTGCAGTAGGAAGCGGCAAACCAGTGGGTAAGGACTTTGGAACCATCGGGGGCTTCCCACCAGAACTCGGTTTTGGAAGGGGCCACGCCGCGAGTGAGGAAAGCTGCTTCTATCCCGAACCCGCGCAGGATCTGGGGCATCTGGGCCACATGCCCGAAGGGGTCGGGCAAATAGCCGATTTTCATCACGCCTCCGAGCCTTTGCCCAACCCGGTGGCCCTCAAGCAAGTTGCGGATTAAAGCCTCCCCTCCGGCCAGGAATTCGTCCGGCATAGTGTACCATGGGCCTGTTGCCAGGCGCCCTTGGGCAATGGCTTCGCGTAGCTCTCCTTCCCTCTCCGGCCGGATTTCCAAGTAATCTTCGGCGATTACGGCTTGGCCGTCCAAGAGAAAATGCCTGAATCTACCATCCTTCTTCAGAAGCTCCAAAGTCTCATCCAGGAGCCGGACCAAATGGTAGCGGAACCTTTCAAAGGGCAGATACCATTCTCGGTCCCAATGGGTATGAGGGACAACGACTACCTTCATTGCTTGACCTCTTTCTTAGGCTTTGCTCTCCTGGCAAGCCGCCAGATAATGTAACCGACCAGAACGAATGGCAGGAGTGTCGGAACCACTACTATGATAATCCAAATCGTTGCATCCACCAAGAACTGGAAGACCTTGACCAAGGCTCTGGATGCGCGCCAGAGGGTCAGGGCTGGTTTCCAGGTAGTGGGGGCCACGGGCTGAGCCAGGACGCTTGGGGTGAGGTTCACCACGATAGTGGAGAAGGCAGTCATTTGCTCCAGATACTTCATCCGGCCTTTCACCCTTTCAATTTCGTCCCTGATACTGGTAAGCTCGCGGTAGACGGCCATAATGTCCTCTGCTTTTCCGGAGCGTTCCCTGACCGTGGCCAAGAGTTCGCGCAGTTCTTTTTCTGTGGCCTCCAAGTTTCTCAAGCGTGCCTCAAGGTCTACGTATTCCTCGGTCACGTCCTGGCCTGAAACAGATTCCCCGAGGATATCAACGGCCAGTTTCCTGAGGGCATCAAGCGTCTCCTCAAACTTTGCGGCCGGCACCATTATGGTCAACTGGGCCTTGAGGTTCTCTCCCTCCTTCCAGACGCTTGACTGATGGAGGTATCCGCCCTTCTCCACGGCTATGGATTCAATCTTAGAAATGGCCTCTTTTGTATCCTGGACCACCAGGGATAGCTCGGCCCTTCGGATTATCATCCTTTCGGTGGTGGAAGGGAGCGCTTTGCCCACTTGTGGTGGGGGTGCAAAAGCCGAAGGAGCCAGCCCTTTATCCCCTTCTCTGACGGAACTGAGGGGCTGAGCGGGTGTAGGGGCGGCCCTGCACCCGACCGCCAAGATGGCTACCAGCAAAATCAAGGGGAGAAGCCTTCTCATAGCTTTTGCCTCCTCTGGAGGATTTCTAACTAAAAGACGCCCTCTTAGGCTCAAATGTTCCAAAGATTTCCCCGCCGGGGAAGCCTTGGGTTGCGGGCACTTCAAACCGCGGCCCCTTTAGATTCCCCATTGTTTCGTTTGGAAAGGCTTTTGTTTCATGTTATACTTTGCTGCGGCGATGTCGCCAAATTATACCAACGGAGGGCGATCATGGCAACGGATACCTTTACCTACATTGGAGCTCACTCCAAAGAAGAAGTGATGGACCTCTTTTCCCGCCACGTTTCCTCGGGTAAGGTGCGCTTCTTCCAGCAAGCAGGGATAGATTTTGTGATGGGCCGCCGGGAAGGGCCTTATA
>JAPWUT010000179.1 GCA_028275425.1 Anaerolineae bacterium
AACGGGGGTCCAGGGGGCGAAGCCCCCATGGCGGGGAGCATGGGGGATGTGCCTTTCCGACCTAACCCCCTGGCCCCCTTCCCTGCGAGGGAAGGGGGAAAATTTTGTAGGGTTATCGGGTAAGCCTACGAGTGGGACCCAAAACGCTGGCGAACCCTCAGCCCACGGGGGTGGGCAAAACGGGGGTGGAGGGGGCGTAGCCCCCTCCCAGGGGGTTTGGGGGATGTGCCCCCAAAATTTTTAAGTTAGGGGCGAGTTGCCCACATTAGCAACCTCGCCACGAGTGGGACCCAATACGCCGGTAAACCCTCAGCCTACGAGGGTGGGCAAACAGGGCAGGAGAGCGAAGCCCCCACGGCAAAAGGAACAAAACCGGCTTCAAAAATCGCTACTTTTCTGGTATAATTAATCCTGGAAAACTCGTAGGAGGAAGGCGGTGCGGAAAAGTGCAGGCAGGAGCGAATTGATTTACCTTTTGATACTGATAGCGGTAGGGGCGCTTCTCTTCAGCATGTTCTCATCCCCCAAAACCTACACCGAAGTCCCCCTCTCCACTGTGGCCCAATGGCTAAAAGACGGCCAAGTGGAAGAGTTAATAGTATCGGACGGGGAAGTCAAAGTCAAAAAAGCCGAAAGCTCACGATACTACATAGCCTACAAAGAAGTTGGAGTCAGCATAACTGAAACCCTCACCAACCTTGGCGTCCCTCCGGAGAAGCTGGCCCAAGTCAAAATCGCTGTAGAAAAACGCAGCCGCATCGGCGAATGGGTCACCATCCTGGGAGGACTCCTCCCCCTCGTCTTTGTGGCCGCCCTCTTTTACCTCCTCATGCGCCAGGCCCAAGGGGCAAACAATCAAGCCTTCTCCTTCGGCAAAAGCAGGGCCAGGCTCTTCACCACCGAAAGGCCAACCGTGACCTTTGACGATGTAGCTGGGGTGGATGAGGCTAAAGAAGAGCTGAAGGAAGTGGTGGAATTCCTCCGCGAACCCCAGAAATTTGCGGCTTTGGGGGCAAGGATTCCAAAAGGAGTGCTTCTGGTAGGCCCACCGGGCACAGGCAAAACCCTCCTGGCTAAAGCCGTAGCTGGCGAGGCCGGAGTCCCCTTCTTCTCCATAAGCGGCTCCGAATTTGTGGAAATGTTCGTTGGCGTAGGGGCTGCCAGAGTCAGAGACCTTTTTGACCAGGCCAAGCGCCACAGCCCCTGCATAGTCTTCATTGACGAAATAGATGCTGTGGGCCGATACAGGGGAGCCGGCTTGGGTGGCTCCCACGACGAGAGAGAACAGACCCTCAACCAAATCCTGGTGGAAATGGACGGCTTTGACACCGACACAAACGTCATCGTGATGGCCGCTACCAACAGGCCCGATATCCTTGACCCTGCCCTGCTGAGGCCCGGCCGGTTTGACCGCCGCATAGTTCTGGATAGGCCCGACGTCAAGGGACGCAAAGCCATCCTCCAGGTGCACGTGCGCAATAAACCTTTGGATAAAGACGTGGATTTGGACGTCCTGGCGCGGGAAACACCCGGCTTCGTTGGAGCCGATATAGAGAACATGGTGAACGAGGCAGCAATCCTCGCCGCCCGTCGCAACAAAAAAGCCATTGGGATGAAAGAATTCCAGGAAGCGATTGAGAGGGTTATAGCGGGGCCGGAGCGCAAGAGCCGGATAATAAGCGAGGAAGAAAAGCGGATTATAGCTTACCACGAAGCAGGCCACGCCTTAGTCATGCACTTTCTGCCGAACTGCGACCCGGTCCATAAAATCTCCATAATAGCCAGGGGGATGGCCCTCGGCTACACTATGCCCCTTCCTGAGGAAGACCGCTACCTGCACCGCAAATCCAAGTTCTTGGACGAACTTGCGGGGCTTCTTGGGGGCCGAGCTGCCGAAGAAATAGTCTTTGGCGATATCACCACCGGCGCAGCCAACGATTTAGAACAAGCTACCAAACTGGCAAGGGCCATGGTTACCCGCTATGGGATGAGCGAAAAGCTTGGCCCGATGACCTTCGGGGAGAAGCAGGAGCTGGTCTTCCTGGGCAAGGAAATAGGGGAGCAAAGGGAATACAGCGAGAAAGTAGCGCAAGAGATAGATGAGGAAGTAAGGCGCATAATTCGGGAAGCTTACGAGAGAGCGAAGGAAATCCTGACGAAGCACCGTGATAAGCTGGACCGCCTTGCCCAGGCACTCATGGAGAAAGAAACCCTGGAAGGGGACGAACTCAAAGCCTACCTTTCGGACTGAACAAACCAATCCCACTGGCCTTAGGCTCCGCCGACCTCCTCGTTTCAGCGCCGGTTTTGGCCAAAACGGCCCAATTTGACATTTCGGCCATAAGGCAAAAGAGAAGGGAAAAGAAAAAATTGGCCCCATTCAAGCCCAAATTTCCCCAAAATTCCCCCAACTTTGCGCTTACTCCTTTTGCCGTCGCTCCCCCAGCCTAAGATGAAAAGAAAAGCATCTTCCATCACAAGATAGCTCCTACCAAGGAAGGCCACCAGTTCCACCCAGCCGGTGGCAATATCCACCATCTGCAGGGTTTGTATCGCTCTTTTACCATGTCCATCATTGACCTCCGGTAACATTATCATTTGAGTGAACCGTGTGGCCTCGGCAACATTTTACGTGATAGATCACGGCGGTTTTGACTTGTGGCCATTTTTATGGATAATACAAATCAACCCTACCAAGGAGAAGGATAATGTGGCGGCTTCAAGTTCGTTTGGAAAGGCGCTACCTTGCCCCAGGGTGGCTTAGGCTCGTCACTAACACAATCTCCTTGCTTTTGGCTCTGGTCTCCATCGCCTTAGTGCTTTGGGCAGCTAAGATTGACCCCATCCAGGCCTACAAGAAGATTTTCATCGGCTCCTTTGGTAGCTTCTATGGCCTTTCTGAAACCACGGTAAAAGCTATACCTTTGCTCATCTGCGGAGTGGGGTTAGCACTGGCTTTCAAAGCCCAGTTCTGGAACATCGGGGCTGAAGGCCAGCTACTCATGGGGGCTATCGCCGCTACATGGGTAGCTTTGTTTTTCCCTATAAAGCTGCCCTCTTGGGCCGTGCGCCCAACTATGTTTGCAGCCGGCTTCTTGGCCGGCGCTCTGTGGGCCCTTATACCCGCCCTCCTCAGAGCCAAGCTTCAAGTAAACGAAGTCATAACCTCCCTCATGCTGGTCTACGTGGCTACGGAAATCGTCAATTACCTTGTTTACGGCCCGTGGAAAGGGGTTAAGGAGTGGGGGTTCCCTTACTCCGACAAGTTCCCCGATGCAGCAATATTGCCCACAATACCTGGAACCCGCATCCATTACCCAACCCTTATCTTGGGCATTGTGGCTGCCATCCTCGCTTACTTTTTCCTGATGCGCACCCGCTGGGGCTACGAGCTCAGAGTAACAGGCGATAACCCTAAAGCGGCTTTGTACGCTGGTATCCCTTACCTGCGCGTCGCCGTTTTGGTGATGCTCATAAGCGGAGGGCTTGCCGGAATAGCCGGCGTGGGAGAAGTGGCAGGGATACATGCCCGCTTGCGTTACCCACAGGGGATTTCCCCCGGCTACGGCTTCACGGCCATAATCGTGGCTTGGCTTGCCCAGCTTAACCCCCTCGTGGTTATCCTGACCTCTTTCCTCTTGGGTGGCTTATTGGTAGGAGGCGATGCCTTAAAAGTATCGCTCGGCTTGCCTGTCCCTACCATCCACATGTTCAACGGGGCCATCCTCTTTT
The DNA here is from genome assembly GCA_028275425.1 of Anaerolineae bacterium. Lineage (GTDB taxonomy): Bacteria > Chloroflexota > Anaerolineae > SpSt-600 > SpSt-600 > SpSt-600. Next base: position 3,733 of record JAPWUT010000179.1, read on the forward strand.
TCCTTATAGGCGGGGAAATCTTCCTGCGCTACCGGGTTTACTTCACGCTTAAGCCCAAGGAAACGATGACACCCCTTAAGGAGGAATTGGGATGTTAGAGTTCATCCTTGGAGTGCTTATAGCTGCTGTTCCGGCTGGAACCCCCTTGCTTTTCGGGACGATTGGGGAAATCCTTGCCGAGCGCTCCGGAATCATGAACTTGGGCGTTGAAGGGATGATGCTGATTGGGGCGGTCATGGGCTTCTCTGCAGCATTTTACACCGGCAACCCCTGGCTTGGGTTCGCTCTGGCCGCCTTCATGGGAGGACTCTTCTCCCTAATCCACGCATTTATAAGCATAAACCTTAGGGGGAACCAAGTCGTCTCAGGCCTCGCTTTGACCATGTTCGGGACCGGCCTCAGCGGCCTCCTCGGGCGGAGATTCA
>JAPWUT010000180.1 GCA_028275425.1 Anaerolineae bacterium
CGAGGGTGGGCAAAAAGGGGGTCCAGGGGGGCGAAGCCCCCATGGCGGGGGGCGTGGGGGGTGTCCCCCCACAAAACCTTAAAAGGGGGCAAGCAGCCCACATTAGCAACCCTGCCACGGGTGGGGCCCAAAACACTGGCGAACCCTCAGCTAACGAGGGTGGGCAAACGGGGGTGGAGGTGGCGAAGCCCCCTCCCAGGGGGTTTGGGGGATGTGCCCCCAAAATTTTCAAGTTAGGGGCGAGTTGCCCACATTAGCAACCCTGCCACGGGTGGGGCCCAAAACGCTGGCGAACCCTCAGCTAACGAGGGTGGGCAAAAAGGGGGTCCAGGGGGGCGAAGCCCCCATGGCGGGGGGCGTGGGGGGTGTCCCCCCACAAAACCTTAAAAGGGGGCAAGCAGCCCGCATTAGCAACCCCGCCACGGGTGGGACCCAAAACGCTGGCGAACCCTCAGCCAACGAGGGTGGGCAAAAAGGGGGGTCCAGGGGGGCAAAGCCCCCATGGCAGGGGGCTGTGGGGGATGTGCCCCCAGGAAACCAAAATTGGGGCGAGTAGCCCACTCTGAAAACCCCGCCACGAGTGGGACCCAGAACGTTGGCAAACCCAGAGCTCACGGGGGTGGACAAAAGGGGGGAACCCGCACACTTCGGGGCCACGCTCCAAATTGGACAATTCCCGAATCATCTGCTATTATTACACCACAACACAAAGCAGGAGGTGAACCATGCAAGCCGTATTGCTTTCCGTGTTGGATAAATGGGTTAGTTTCCTCTTGGCCAGGCTGCCTGGTGCTATCGCCTTCTTCATAGGCGGCTGGATAGCACTTAAACTGGTAATCGCAATCGTTAACAAAGCTATGCAAGCAGCCAAAACTGAGCCAACTATCGCTTCCCTTTTCCGAGCTTTGATAAGCGTCGCCGGCTGGATTTTAATCCTGGCCGGAACTTTGAAAGCCCTCGGACTAAATGAGCTTGCCTTGGCTATATCCGGCTCTATCGCTGCGGTTTCCCTCGGCTTAGCTACAGGCATATCTGGCACTACATCCGATATCCTCGCCGGTATATTCTTGGCAACCGACCCCGACTTCAAGGTCGGCTATACGGTAACGGCAGGCGGGGTAAAAGGGGTGATAAAGTCCCTTGACTTACGAAAAACGCGCATAATAGGGGAGGATGGCAAACTCTACGTTATCCCTAACCGCTCTGTAGAGTCAGCTACGTGGGTGGTTGAAAAAAGGGCGGAGTGAGATGGCTTTTGAGGTCCCAGTAAGGCAGAATGAAAAGCTTAAGAGGTTGACTGAAAGGATAAATCAGGACCAGGAACTTTGGCAATGGTGGAGGAGCGCTAACGTCAATGCCATTGACCGCCAAGGGATGAGCGACCATGGTGAGGTCCACATTAGGATAGTGGCTAATGCGGCCTTGAAGATTTTGCGTCTTCTTTTGGAGGCCGGCATAAAGCCCAGCGTTGAAGTAAACTATGGCCTTTCCCCAGAAGACGCCGAGGTTGTAGTCGTCTTAGGGGCATGCCTCCACGATGTGGGGATGTCTATCCACAGGGAAGAGCACGAACTTTTCAGCGTAGCTCTGGGTTACCCCAAGGCCCGCCAGCTTTTGGAAGGCTTATACCAAGAGCCCACTTTAACCATAATGGCCAGCGAAATCCTCCACGCTGTAATCGCTCACCGCTGGGACATCCCCTGCCTCACAATTGAAGCCGGGGTCATCAAGGTGGCTGATGCCTTAGACATGACAGGGGGCCGCTCGAGAATACCATTTGAGGCGGGGAAAGTGAACATCCACTCGGTCTCGGCCCTGGCGGTTGATGCCGTGAACATTGAGAAAGGGGAGGAAAGGCCAGTAAAAATTGAGATAATCATGAACAATTCGGCCGGAATCTTCCAAGTGGATGAGCTCCTCAAGCGAAAACTCCAGAATTCTACCATCTACCCCTATGTGGAAGTCGTGGCCCGGATAGAAGGGGCAACTGAACGGAGGATATTGGGGGTCTACAAACTTTAGGCTCTCTCGGAGGGGTCAAAAAGCTTTTTGTGCTCTTGGAGGGCAAAACGGTCGGTCATTCCAGCGATGTAGTCGCATACGACCCTGGGTAGCGGTTCTTCTTTCAGGCGCGCCCGAATGCTATCGGGCAGCTGCCTCGGCTCTGAAGTATAGGCGCGGAAAAGGTCGGCGATTAGGCGCTTGGCCTTGGTCATCATTCTTACCACTCGGTAATGGCGATAAAAGTTCTCCAGGAGGTATGCTTTCATTTCCTGATATAGCCTGGCCATTTCTTCGGAGAAGCCAGCTATGGGTTTCCCCCAAGCCCGCACTTCCTCTACCGATTGCGGTGAGGCTTTTTCCAGGCGCCTTGTAGTCTCTTCCAAGACATCCGAAACGCTTAAATCAATAAGCTTGCGTATAAGCCGATGCCGGGCCATGTCATCAAAAGCGTTCACGTTTATTTTAAGCTCCCGGACGAGCTCTCGGCCCAAATTGGTATCAAGTAAGGAAGCGGGGGTAAGGATTCCGGCCCTGAGGCCATCGTCAAGGTCGTGAGAGGTATAGGCGATTTCATCGGCCAGGTTTATGATTTGAGCTTCTAAAGAAGGGGGCTTATCGGGCTCATAGCCCTCTCCTGTCCCTTTATCGTATTCGGTGGCGTGTTTGGCTATTCCCTCCCGCACTTCCCACGTTAAGTTCAGGCCTGGGAAACCAGGATAGCGCTTTTCCAGAACAGTTACGATGCGCAGGCTTTGGCGGTTGTGGTCAAAACCGCCGTAATCGGCCATAAGTTCATGGAGAGCTTCTTCCCCTGAGTGGCCGAATGGGGTGTGACCTAAATCGTGGGCTAAGGCTATGGCTTCTGCCAGGTCCTCGTTCAAGCCCAAAGCTTTGGCCAGAGTTCGCCCGATTTGAGCTACTTCTATAGTGTGGGTTAGCCTGGTGCGGTAGTAGTCCCCTTCGTAGTAGACGAAAACTTGGGTTTTGTATTCCAGGCGCCTGAAGGCCGTAGTGTGGATTATCCTGTCCCTATCCCTTTGGAAAGCAGTTCGGTAAGGATGTTCTTCTTCCGGGTACTCCCTACCCCGGGTTTCCCGGCTTTTTACGGCGTAGGGGGCCAAGGTTATGGCTTCTATCTCCTCAAGTTGTTCTCTCCTGCGCATGCTACGTCCCAGGCGTTACTTCCGGGGTTGGGGTAGGCTGAGGGGTAAGCAGGAAAGGCCTCACTTGCCCCGCCCTCCACTCCAGGTTCAGCACTTCCCCTGCTCCTCCTAATGGCCCTATATCCTCACCGTTGACTATTGCTTTTACCCCACCGGCATTCCCGCACTTTACGTAGATAGTCCCGCCGCTCCAGGATAAGGTATCGCCGGGATTTATGAAATTCCTGAAGACCAAAACTTGGTCAACTTTCACCTCAAGCCAGCTCCGGTCAAGGCCTACAAGGGTCAAAGTGAGCAAAGCCGGGGTAGGGGTTGAGGTCGGCGTAGGAGCTGGAGTCCAAGTGGGGGTTGGTGAAAGTGTAGGGGTAGGGGAAAAAGTGGGGGAAGGGGTAGGGCTGGCAACGGAGAAGAGGGTGGGCTGATATCGGGCGTAAGCGAACCAGCCCAGGGCTGCTACAAGGGCTATTATCAAGAGGGGGATTAAGAAGTTTGCCAAGTTCTTAAGAGGCCAAGGAGATGGTCTTTCCAGGGGCAATTCGGCTTGAGGGGTAATGGTTTCAGTTGGAAGAGAGACCCCCGCTTCCTCGGAGTAAAGCTTGAGCATCTCGTCAGGGTCAAGGCCGAGGAAAGAAGCGTAGTTGCGGATGAATCCTCTGGCGAAAATATCGCCGGGCAGGGAGTTGTAATCGCCTCTTTCCAGGGCCTCTATAAACTTTGGCTTTATCCGGGTCTCTTTTGAGACTTCTCCTATGGTTAGGCCAAGGGCCTCCCTTCTTTCTTTTAACCTTTGACCAAGTTCGCTCATACTTACCCCGGTTTCAGAAGTCTATGCTTTTACCCTCGTAGGCATAGAGGAAAAGTTTCTCGGTCTCTTTCTCGGAGGGGATGCGGGTGCCGGTGTTTATTGTGGCATCCATGCTGGCGTTTTCAACAAGCTTCCCCAGGGCCTTCTCAAATTCCTCTCGAGGTATTCCGGCCTCAGCCAGGG
>JAPWUT010000181.1 GCA_028275425.1 Anaerolineae bacterium
TGGGAAAATGATGGGGTTGGTTAACGTGAACACCAAATTGCACATAGATTTGGAATGGTGGGAGAAAGAAGGCAAGGACTTTAACTATTTCCTCTACCAGGAAATGTGCCCTGAATGCAAGGAGCGAATCAAAGACTTTGACAAGGCAATTTACATTGACTGGATAGACCCGGAAACGGCGGAAGTGAAGCGGCTCAATGGGCTGTGGGAAACGCTTATCACGTGCTGTAGCCAAAAACCGGATTACATAAACCCTGAACTTCCAATCACCAAAGCCGTCTTTCGGATATTCCTGGCTAACCGCAATGAGCCCCTTTCGGCAGCCGAGCTGGCCGAACGCTATGGGGATAAAATCGGGGTTGCCGACCCCCACCGTATCCTTCGCATCCTGACGGCAGGCAAGGTTTACAACGGCATAAAGCCTATAAAACCAAGCAAGCCCAGTTAATGCTGGAAACATCGGGGCCTCGCTCCAGCCTATAGATTTAGGAGCAGGCCCCGAAAACTTTGTTAACCGGCAACGAGGCCGGAAAGGAGAAAAGCCATGATGGAAAAAGGCTCGCCTTTAATCCTCACCATTGATAGCGGTACTACCTCCTGCAAAGCCGGCTTAGTAACCCCTTATGGGGAAGTCCTGGCCTGGGTTAAAAGCGAAAAATCGGCCCCAATCTATTTCCTCCCCAAAGGTGGCGCCGAGCAGAACCCCGAAGAATGCTGGGCAATCATTTTATCCACAGTCCAACGCCTAAAAGAAGAATTCCCCATCCCTCCCGAGCGAATTGCCGCTATAGCTGTGACTGCCCCTTGGTCTACCACTGTCCCCGTTGATAAGGAAGGCAAGCTCTTGGGAAACACCATAATGTGGATGGACACCCGTGGAGCGCCTTATGTTAAGGAGATAACGCGGGGCTTGCTCAATTTCCAGGGGTACGGCTTGGGCAAAATCTTTACTTGGGTAAGGCTGACCGGAGGAATACCCACTCATGCCGGGAAGGACCCAATAGGCCACATCCTCTTCCTCAAGAACGAGCGCCCCGAAGTGTACAAGGCAGCCTACAAATTCCTGGAGCTTAAGGATTACCTTAACCTGAGATTGACGGGGAAATTTGCCTCCGATTATGCCACTATAGCCCTTTATTGGCTGACCGATAACCGCGATATTAATAACGTCCGCTATGACCAGCGCCTATTGCGTCTGGCCGGGATTGATTTGGAAAAGCTTCCTCCTCTCTACCCGACCACTCACGTTTTAGGGACCCTGCTTCCGGGTCCGGCTGAGGAACTTGGGCTTCCTCCTGGAATGCCGGTAGTCATCTCCACACCCGATTACCATGCTTCCGTCTTAGGCTCAGGGGCTTTGCAGGATTATGAACCCCACATATACGTTGGGACTTCCTCTTGGCTCTCCTGCCACGTGCCCTTTAAGAAAACGGACTTGGTCCACAGTATAGGCTCGCTTCCCTCGGCTTTGCCCGGGAGGTATTTCATCGCCAATGAGCAGGAGTGCGCGGGGTCATGTCTTACCTTCCTCCTCAAACTATTCTTTGCCCAAGATGCCCTCGGAACCGGCCCCATGCCGGAAAATCCCTACAAAAAGCTTGACGAATTGGCAAGCTCAGCTCCTGTGGGTAGCGGAGGCGTAATCTTCGCCCCTTGGCTCTACGGAGAGCGTACACCGGTAGAAGACCCTTCCTTAAGGGGGAGCTTCTTCAACCTTTCCTTGGGCACCACCCGGGCAGAGATAGTGCGGGCGGTTATGGAGGGAGTAGCCCTTAACCTGCGCTGGCTCCTCCCCTGCGTGGAGGGGTTCATCGGTAGAAGGTTTGGGGATATAAACATAATCGGTGGAGGAGGCTCTTCCGAAATCTGGTGCCAAATCTTTGCCGACGTGCTCGGGAGGCCTATTCGCCAAGTGAAGGACCCAGCGGCAGCTGGCTTAAGGGGCCTTGGAATCTTAGCCAGCCTCTCTTTGGGCTTATCCGATTTGGAAAGCTGCACCAAAGGCGTGGCCATTGCCAAAACATTCAAGCCTGACCCCCAAAACCACAAGATTTATACCGAAATCTTTGAAGCCTTCATGCAATTTTACCGGAACAACCGCTCCCTCTTCCGCCGCCTTAACCCAATTTGAGGAGGTATAGTTATGGACCCCATGAAGATTTTAGGGTTGCTTCCCAGGGGTTTAGCCCGCTTCTTGGAGGACATTACAGGGCGGGTGCCAGCTCTGAGAAAACGTTTGGAAGGGGAATACGAACGCCTCCTGGAAGGTATGGAGGAAGCTCTGAAGCCCTACAGAGATGCCCCTTCCTTCACCCGCTTGCCAGAAGAGGGCTTAAAGCCGGAGGAAATCCTCAGCCTGATGGAAACCCTGAACGCACGCGAAGAGTGGCGCTGGAAAGAAGGCTATGCCTCCGGGGCCGTCTACCACGGAGCCGACGAGCACATTGATTTCATAAGCAAAGTCTATTCCCTCAACTCCCAAAGCAACCCTCTCCATGCTGACCTTTGGCCCAGCACGATAAAATACGAGGCCGAAATCGTAGCGATGACAGCACACATGCTGGGGGCTGAGGAAGCCCAGAAAATGGACCCAACTGCTCACATCTGCGGTACGGTAACCTCAGGAGGGACTGAAAGCATACTCATGGCTATGAAGGCTTACCGGGATTGGGCGAGGGAAAAGAAGGGCATAACTAACCCCGAAATGGTGCTTCCGGAGACAGCCCACCCAGCCTTTGAAAAAGCTGCCCATTATTTCGGCTACAAAATCGTTCGCATCCCTGTGGATAAAGACTTCCGAGCGGATGTAAAAGCAGCCCGCAGGGCGATAACCCGCAATACGGTGGTGCTTGTTGGCTCTGCCCCCTCATTCCCCCACGGGATAATTGACCCCATCCCTGAACTGTCAAGGATTGCTTTTGAGCATGGCATAGGCTTCCACACCGATGCTTGCCTTGGCGGATTTATCCTTCCTTGGGCGGAAAAGCTGGGGTACAAAATAACGCCGTTTGACTTCCGCCTTCCAGGAGTTACCTCCATCTCTGCCGATACCCACAAATACGGATATGCAGCCAAAGGCACTTCTGTAATCCTATATCGCAACCCCGAGCTCCGCCGCTACCAATATTTTGTGGCTTCCGATTGGCCGGGTGGCCTGTATGCTTCCCCTTCTATAGCTGGTAGCCGGCCAGGAGCGTTGATAGCCATTTGCTGGGCCGTAATGCTCAAAATGGGGGAAAAGGGCTATCTGGAAGCCACTAAGCGCATCTTAGAGACCGCCCGCAAAATTCGCGAGGGCATTGAATCCATACCCGGCCTCAAGGTTTTGGGCGACCCCCTCTGGATAATAGCTTTCGCCTCTGATGAGTTTGACATTTACCGAGTTATGGAAAAGATGGCCGAAAAAGGATGGAGCTTGAACGGCCTTCAGAACCCACCGGCCGTGCACATAGCCGTGACCCTGCGCCATACCATGCCTGGGGTTGCGGAGAGATTCATTGAAGACCTTAAGGGAGCAGTTGAAGAGGTAAAAGCCAAGCCTTCGGAGAAAGGACGCATTGCACCCATATACGGCATGGCCGCATCTTTGCCTTTCCGCGGCATGGTAAAAGAGCTACTGAAACGCTACCTTGACCTTTTGTATTCGGTTTAACTTGCCGGCAATGGCGGAAGTCTCCTGGCCTATACAATTTTCTTGAGGCTGAAGTGCACAAGCTTGCGAATTTCCTCCGTTACCTTGATAAAAACTCTTTTCTGGGCTTCAAAGTCTGGGAATTTTCCTTCCAAAGCCTTTTTCGCCCTTACGGCCTCTGGTTCTTAAGGCGCATTGTCCTCCGCCACCCGCTGGCTACATTGAAAGGGCTAATCCGATACCGCGAGCTTGTAGTTCAAAATGCTCTGGGCGGAGCCGTAAACCTCGTAGGCCTCGGAAGCCCGGTTGAGTTGCTTGAAGAGCCACGGAATTTGATGATAGCTTTAGGGTATTGTCAGAAGCCGTTTGACTGCCCGGCCGGACGCTTTACTCCCTATTGCCTCCTTCCTGAGCATTGCCCTCAAGCCTGCCCGCTTAAGGAGCTCATCCAAGCCGGCCTTGCGCTTGGAGCCCAAATTTACACCATGACCAGCGCATTGAAGATTGGCCAGGACGTTTTACT
>JAPWUT010000182.1 GCA_028275425.1 Anaerolineae bacterium
CCAAAGCCCCCCTGGCAGGGGGCGAGCGGCCTACATTTGCCAACTCGCTGTAAATGGGCTCCCAAAACGCCAGCAAACCCAAAGCTAACAAGGGCGGGCAAAATTTACACATCCACAACGCACAACCCTGCTCATGGTTGACAAAGCAAGATGTGGTTGTATAATATCAAATGGAAAAGCTTCTCCAGCCGGAAGCTTAGCCCAATTAAGCGGGAGGTATAACCTATGGAAAAGGTTACCGGAACTGATACCCTTAAGAGAGGCCTTGCTCAAATGCTCAAAGGCGGGGTGATAATGGACGTGGTCACCCCAGAACAAGCAAAAATTGCTGAGGACGCAGGCGCTTGCGCCGTAATGGCCTTGGAAAGAGTCCCTGCCGATATACGAGCTCAAGGCGGGGTTGCACGTATGGCCGACCCCGAGCACATCCTCAAAATAATGGACGCTGTAACTATACCCGTAATGGCCAAGTGCAGAATTGGCCACTTCGTAGAAGCCCAAATCCTGGAAGCACTGGGGGTTGATTTCATAGACGAAAGCGAAGTCCTCACCCCGGCCGATGAAGAACATCACATAGACAAGCGCAAATTCAAAGTCCCCTTCGTCTGCGGCTGCCGCAACCTCGGAGAAGCCCTGCGCCGCATAGCCGAGGGCGCAGCTATGATTCGGACGAAAGGGGAGGCCGGGACCGGAAACGTAGTAGAAGCAGTCCGCCACATGCGAGCAGTTTGGGATGAAATCCGCCGCCTCCAGAACATGCCGGAAGAGGAACTGATGGCAGCAGCTAAGCAGATGGGAGCACCTTATGAGTTAGTGAAAGAAGTAGCACGCTTGGGGAGACTCCCAGTGGTTAACTTTGCTGCCGGCGGCATCGCTACCCCAGCCGATGCTGCCCTTATGATGCAGCTTGGAGCCGATGGCGTATTCGTAGGGAGCGGAATCTTTAAGTCCGAAAACCCGCCCAAGAGGGCAAGAGCCATTGTAGAAGCTGTAACCCACTATAACGACCCTGATATCCTGGCTCGGATTTCCCGGAACTTAGGCGAACCCATGCCCGGAATCATCATCAGTGCTATCCCGGCCGAACAGAGGATGGCCCAACGGGGGTGGTAAGATGCCTCGCAGAAGCTATAAGTTCAAGATAGGAGTTCTCGCCCTGCAAGGGGCTTTCCGTGAACACATTGAAATGCTCCAATCTCTCGGGGTGGAAACGGTGGAAGTTCGCCTCCCCCACCACCTTGACGGACTTGACGGGATAATAATCCCAGGTGGGGAAAGCACCTCCATAGGGCGTATCGGCGAAAGGTATGGACTTTTGGAACCCTTGCGCGAATGGGCACTCCAAGGCAAGGCAATGTGGGGCACTTGTGCCGGAATGATACTCATGGCTAAAGATGTGGGGATGGACCAGCCCATCCTGGGGGTCATGGATATAACCGTACTGCGGAACGCCTTTGGCCGACAGAAAGACTCCTTTGAAGTAGACCTTAAAATCCCAGCCTTGGATGCCGTAAGCACACGCCGAGAAAAAGGAAAGCCATTCCACGCAATCTTCATCCGAGCCCCTGTGATAAGCTCAGTAGGGCCTGGGGTTGAAATCTTGGCCACGCTGGATGACGGAACAATAGTAGCAGCACAACAGGGCAATATGCTGGCCACTGCTTTCCACCCCGAGCTTACAAACGACACCCGTTTCCACCGATATTTCCTGGAGGTAGTGCGTAGAACTCGGTGATAAGGCCATTAAACTCTCCATCGGATTTATGGTTACTTAGAAGCCTTAAGGGGAAAGGGAAGGGATTCGGTTTAGTTCCGGACGATTCCGGAGTTTGGCAACGGGCCTTCTTATCCCTCATTTTCTTCCCCTTAGCTGAAGAAAATCTCGCCACCTACGTGCACTTAGGGGAAGAGAAAGGCTTCGTGCAGACTCGCAAAAGCTACGGGCGGGAAGGAGTTGAGGTAATATACCTTGCTCCGGCACCGTGCTACGCCCCCGTTGGGGAACCGCTACTGAATTATGTTTGCTGGCGCCTTGGAACCTTCGGGGTTAAAAAGCTCTTCGTTGACGTTCCCGAAGGGGAGGACGGCTTCTTCCGCCAGATAGGCTTTTCCGTCTATGCCCGTGAATTCCTTTACCTGATAGACTATTTGCCCGAAGGCCTTCCGGAACCGGGCAATTGGCAACCTCTAAGCCCAGGGGACCGCTTGGCCCAAGCTAAAGCCTATCAAAACATAACCCCGACCCCGGTCCGGCAGATAGAAGGCGGCCTTGGCACTAAAAAGCTCGGACTTCCGCACATGCTCACAGTTGAACAGAAAGAGCTGGTGCTAAAAGAGGGGGGAACCCAAATGGCTTTCTTAAGTGCCTGGAAGGAAGGAGGAAGTAGCTGGATGAGGCTCCTACTCCCACCAGGCCACGAGACTCAAAGCGCCAGAATCGTGGGGATGGCTTTGGCCTGGGCCAAGGCCAATTTCCCCCCACCCTTCGCCTTTAGGGTGAGAAGCTATGAGGGAACATTAGCCAAAGGCCTTGAAGAATGGGGCTTCCCCCCTCAGAAAAGCCTTTCCATCATGGTCAGGAACATCCTGGCCATGGAAAAAGTAATCTTAAAGCAAATCCCTGCAATTTCTTAAGGAGGTGGTAGTGAAAGATGATGGAGCACGCTGAGGAAATCACTGAACTCAAAGTAAGGCCAATTGAAATAAGGGACGACCTGGACGCCCTGTTAGCGGTCCTCCCTCCTCACATTGAGGAAGCCCTTAGGCGCATAAACCGCGGAAGTGAGCTCCTGGAGGTAGTGATGGACTTGGGGAGGCCTCCGGAGGCACGCTTTGTCAAAGGCGAAGTCATCCTAAGCGAAAAAGAGGTGACCCAGGAAGACATTGATTACGTAGTAGCAAGGATAAGCGAGTTCGGCGAGGATAACAGGGCCGGCATAGAGCGGACCCTGCACCGAATTTCGGCCATAAGGAACCGAAAAGGCCGAATTGTCGGGCTTACTTGCCGAGTTGGGAGGGCCGTTTACGGCACAGTTGACATCATAAGGGACATCGTAGAATCTGGTAAGAGCATACTGCTCCTGGGAAGGCCAGGAGTAGGTAAAACCACCATGCTTCGGGAAGTGGCCCGAATCTTAGCCGAAAAGAAGAGGGTGGTAATCGTGGACACTTCCAATGAAATCGGTGGCGATGGAGACATACCTCACCCCGCTATCGGTAGGGCCAGGCGAATGCAGGTCCCAACCCCTGCCCTCCAGCACGAAGTCATGATTGAAGCTGTGGAAAACCACATGCCCGAAGTCATAATCATAGACGAAATCGGCAGGGAGCTGGAAGCCCAGGCCGCCCGAACCATAGCCGAAAGAGGCGTCCAGCTTATAGCCACCGCGCACGGCGAAACCTTGGATAACCTGATGATGAACCCCACCTTAGCCGACCTTGTCGGAGGAATTGAAAGCGTAACTCTCTCCGATGAAGAGGCTAAGAGGCGAGGCACCCAGAAAACTGTATTGGAGCGTAGAGCTCCGCCTACGTTTGACGTCGTGATTGAGATAAAGGATTGGAACCGCTTAGCCATCCATCACGATGTAGCCGCAGCGGTGGATGCTATCCTAAGGGGCAATCCGATACCGGCTGAAATCCGCTACCGGACAGAAGATGGCCGAGTTTTCCGGGAGAAAGCCACTTTCCCACCACCTTCCCTGGAGAGAGCGCCCTTTCTACCGAGGCCTCCTCAGCACGGGGAAAAAGCGGCCATAAAGGGTTACCTCTACGGCTTAGGGGAAAATAAGGTCAGGCAAGCGGCCCGCAAGCTCCAAGTCCCCTTCATAGTCGTGAAAGACTTAAACCAGAGCGATGTGTTCCTTACCCTCAAGAGCTTCTACCGGAAACGCCTCCAGCCCATAGTGGAGGCAGAAAGGAGGGGCATTCCGGTCTATGTCCTGCGCTCCAACACCGTAGCCCAGATAGAGGAATGCCTGGCCGATATATTTGAGCTTGGGCAAAGCGGTGCCGATCCCCTCGCCGCAGCCATAAGGGAGGCAGAGGAAGCGATAAAAAAAGTGCTTAGCGGGGTCCCGATGGTGGAATTGAGCCCTCAAAGTGCTCCCATCCGCCGCCAACAACACCT
>JAPWUT010000183.1 GCA_028275425.1 Anaerolineae bacterium
GCGGCCCCGGATAAGGCCTGGAAACCGATGTCAAATGTTCCACCATCGCCAGCCCAGGCCATTACGGTCACATCCTCCTTGCCCAAGACTTTAAGGGCGGCCGAAACCCCAGAGGAAAGGGAGCCAGCAGTCTCAAAGGCAGTGTGGAAGAGGGGGACATCCAAGGATGAGTAGGGGAATGGGCCGGCTATTATTGACCAGCAGCAGGCCGGTATAACCACGATGGTGTTCTTCCCCAAAGCTTTGAGGGCAAGGCGCATGGCTAAAGCGGCCCCACAGCCGGGACAGGCCAAGTGCCCCGGCTTGAGGAGCTCCTCTTCCGGCAATCTGTAGTTTGGTTCCAACCTCGGGCGAGGGTAAGCTTCCATTTCCTTCCTCCTTACCTTTTAAGGTCAATCCAGATTGTTTCTTCCTCCGGGTAATCGTGGGAAAGGGTGTAGTTGAGCACCTTCTCCACGGTTGCCGGAGTTACATCCCTGCCTCCAAGCCCGGCTATGAAGGAGAAGAGGACCGGGCGGTGGGGGCTATTGTAGAGGGCCGATTTTATCTCCTGGGCGAAAATCCCACCATGCCCAAAGGAAATATTGCGGTCAATCACCGCTACTTTCTCGGCTCCTTCAAACGCTTTGCGCAATTCTTGGACCGGGAAAGGCCGGAATAGCCTGACCTTGAGCAAGCTTACCTTCCGGCCTTGCTCCCTCCATTGGTCAATGACATCGCGGGCTGTGCTGGTCACGGTTCCGGAGGTCACCAGGATTACCTCGGCTTCGTCCTGGGGGTATTTTTCCAATAGGCCATAAGACCGGCCGAAGAGCTCGCCGTATTCCCTGTCGGCTTCTTTGGCCACTTCAATTGCCTGCTGGTGGGCTTCCTGGATTTTGTAGCGCAGCTCGGTCCAGTCGGCTGGGAAGACAAGCCCCCCGAAAGCTCTGGGGTCATCAACATCCAGCTTGTATTGAGGTTGGTAGGGCGGAATATACTCATCCACCATCTCCTGAGGCGGCACGTCTACGATTTCGGAAGTGTGGGAGAGGACGAAGGCATCCAGCACAACCATGGCCGGCAGGGAAACTTTCTCGGCTGTCTTGTAGGCTTGGATTACGGTGTCCAAAGCCTCCTGGTTGCTTTCTACGTAGAACTGCATCCAACCTGTATCCCGCTGGGCGAGGGAATCATTCTGTTCGGTCCATATGCTCCAGCCGGGGGCTACGGCTCTGTTGACGTTGGCCAGGACTATTGGAAGGCGAGCTCCTGCTGCCCAGTGGATTATTTCGTGCATGAGGAGGAGGCCTTGGCCGGAAGTGGCCGTAAAGGCCCTTGCCCCTGTAGCCGATGCTCCAACACACGCCGCCAGAGCCGAGTGCTCCGATTCCACTTTTATGAACTCCGCCTTGAGCTCCCCTCGGGCACAGAAATCGGCCAAGTATTCAATGATTGTTGTCTGAGGGGTTATGGGGTAAGCGGCTATTACTTGGACTCTTGAGAGTTTGGCGCCGTAGGCTACGGCTTTGTTCCCAGTCATGACCTCTTTCATTTCCAGCCTCCATAGGTTAATATGTCATTGCCAACCCCCTTTGGGGCAAAGCAATGACGCTTACTGGGTTTCTCCTTTCATAAAGCCAAACTCTTCTTTGAGCGACAGGGCATTGCGAGGGCATTCGCTCACGCATACTCCACAGCCCTTGCAGTAATCGTAATCTATCTCGTACCCGAAGGCTTCATCCCCTTTACGGCTTATGGCTCGGTCGGGGCAGAAGGTTAGGCAGTTATCGCACATGACGCATGTCCCGCAGGCGAAGCACCTCTTGGCTTCCTTGATGGCTTCATCCACATCAAGGCCGAGGTTTACTTCCTCAAAGGAAGTGCGCCGCTTTTCAATCGGGATGAGCTTCGGAGGCAGGGGCTCTTCCCAGCGGTAGTAGGCGAGGTTGAGGTCTTCAAAGCGCACAACTGTTTCGGAAACAGGCCTCAGGACGGCGTAAACGTTCTTTTCCAGTGGAGGGAATCCTTCCAAGGCTTCCCCTCTCAAGAACCGGTCTATAGCCAAAGCTGCCCTTTTACCTGAACCTATGGCATGGGTCACTGTGCCGAATCCGGTAGCGATGTCTCCGCCGGCGAAGATGCGAGGGCCAGCCAAGGTGGAAGGCTCGGTCTTTATCCGGCCCCTCTCCACCCTTAGCTCCTCAATTCCATCCAGGAAACTTAGGTCGGCCTCTTGGCCTATGGCTGGGATTACGTAATCCACGTCAACGGTGTATTCAGAGCCAGGGATGGGGACGGGGCGAGGGCGACCGGAGGAATCGGGCTCGCCCAGGCGCATCTTGATGAAGCGCACTCCTGAGGCTCGGCCGTTGGAGGAGATTATCTCCACTGGGGCGGTGAGGAATTCCATCCGGATTCCTTCCTCTTCGGCCTCTTCTATCTCGGCCGGGATGGCCGGCATTTCCTCCCTGGTCCGGCGGTAGTAGATGGTCACATCGGCTCCGAGGCGCAGGGCGGAGCGGGCCGCATCCATAGCCGAGTTCCCCCCGCCAATCACGGCCACTTTCTTCCCAGCCAAAGCTTTCAGAGCACCAGGCCCTTCAAGGTTGAGGGTCTTGAGGAATTCCAGGGCCGATATGACCCCTTCAGAATTTTCGCCTGGCACTTCAAGTCCCCGGTTCTTGGAGAAGCCTACGGCTAAGAAAATTGCGGCATAATCCCGAAGCTCGCCCCAGGAGAGGTTTCCTCCCAGCTTCATGCCAGTGCGTATTTCCACCCCCAAGGCTTCAATGAAGGCGATTTCTCGCATCAGGACTTCCTTGGGGAGGCGGTAGTTGGGTATGCCGTAGCGCATTAAGCCTCCGGGTTCGGGCAAGGCTTCAAAGACTGTAACTCTGTAGCCTTTGCGGGCCAAGTGGTAAGCGCAGGATAGGCCGGCCGGGCCTGAGCCAATGACCGCAATTTTGGGGCCTTCAGGTTTGGAAGTAACCTTCGGCGCTTTCTCCTCCACGATATCGGCTACAAAGCGCTCCAAACGGTGGATGGAAATTGCTCCACCGTAGTAATTGCGATTGCATTCACTCTCGCAAGGGTGAGGGCAAACCCGGCCTGTGACGGCCGGGAACGGGTTTTCAAAGCGTATCACTTCCCAGGCTTCAAGGAACCTCCCTTGTGCGATCAAGCCCAGGTATACTGGTATGTCCTCCCCGGAAGGGCAATTGAAGGTGCACGGAGCCCTTTTGTCCTCATAAACCGGCCGGAGGTAGCGCCACCCACCTGTCTTATTGTAGAGGGTATCGGCCAAAGAGACCGGGACCGGAGGCACTTCTTTGACGTTGCGGAAGGTTATGACTTTGCCTTTCTGAGCCATTGGGACCTCCCTTAGAAGATTACTTTCTCAAAAGCTTCCTGGGCTGCGGCGACGTTGTCCTCGGGTTTAAAAGGCACAGCTTTCCTTATCGCTTGGGCCAGCGAATCAAGGCTGACGATGCCGGTTATCCGGGAGAAAGCGCCCAAGATGGCGGTATTAACGATGGGAGCAGTAGAAGTTCCTAAGCGATGAGCTACAGCGATAGAGCTGGCGTTCACAGTAGCCACTCGGTAGCCGGGGAGAGAGGGCTGGAAAAAAGAAGGGGGGTGAGGAGAATTTATCAGCACCCACCCCCCTGGTTTGAGGCCTTCGGTAACGTTTACGGCTTCTATGAGGGTTGGGTCCAGTACTATGATGTGGTCAGGGTTGTAGATTGAGTAACGGGCCCGGATAGGCTTATCCGATATCCGGGCGAAAGCCATAACGGGGGCTCCTCTTCTTTCTACGCCGAAGAGGGGAAAAGACTGGACGAATTTTCCTTCCAGGAAAGCGGCGGTTACCAAGACTTCCGAAGCCACAACTGCTCCTTGGCCTCCGCGGCCGTGTATGCGTATCTCAACCATGATTGCCTCCCATTTTAAATGCGATAGGAGAAATCCCTTTAACCGGCCCTAATTATATCCTTGCCTGCGACAGAGGTCAAGGGGTTTTACTAAGGAAGTGGGCTGTGCTTTATGGCATGCGGCAAGCGTTATCGGAGGCGTTTTTGCTCATAGTGGTTTAGTTGGGCATACTGCCAGGGGCTTCGCCCCCTCCTCCCCC
>JAPWUT010000184.1 GCA_028275425.1 Anaerolineae bacterium
GGGTGGCTTTCTTACCAGGGATCCGAGGGAGAAAGAGCGCAAGAAGGTGGGCCTCAAGCGAGCCCGCAAAGCCCCTCGCTACAGCAAGCGCTAAGGTGTTTGGGCCTAAAAGCAAAGCACCGCTGGGCTTCTACCCAGCGGTGCTATTTTTTGGGCGGTACAGGAGTTGAACCTGTGACCTCCTCCTTGTAAGGGAGGCGCTCTGACCAGCTGAGCTAACCGCCCATAAAAATTATAGCACAATTTCGTCCTAAAGGGAAAAACGAGGCGCAACTGAGTGTGTCCCAAGCCCGTTTTGAAAATTCTGGGGCACACCCCCCACGCCCCCCGCCATGGGGCTTGCGCCCCCTGGACCTCCCTTGGCCCACCCCCGTAGGCTGAGGGTTCGCCAGCGTTCTGGGTCCCACTCGTGGCGGGTTTGTTAATGTGGGCGACTCGTCCCCTATTTTAATGCTCTTGGGGGCACATCCCCCAAACCCCCTGGGATGGGGCTGCGCCCCCTCCACCCCCGTTTGCCCACCCTCGTGGGCTTAGGGTTTGCCAGCGTTTTGGGGGTTAACCTCTCCCCCGGCCGAAGAACCCCGCTAAATTTTCCCCCTTCCCTCGCAGGGAAGGGGGTCAGGGGGTTAGGTCTTAAAAGCACGCCCCCTGCCAGGGGCAAAGCCCCTTGGACCACCGTTTTCCCAACCTCGTAGGCTTAGGGTTTGCCAGAGTTTTGGACCACAGGCGTGGCGGGTTGGAAAAGAATCCCTTCCAATTCCCCCTCCTTAGGTCGTTTGGCCACGCTCTTCGGGGGCTTTTCCTACTTTCCGCAGGAAATAGCCAGCACGACGCAGGGCTTCTTCAAGCTGCGGTACGTCCTTCTCCTCAACTATGGCTAAGGTTGGGGATAACAGCCCTTTTATAAGCTCCTTAAGCTCAGGCTCTTCCTGAATTTTCTCCATGGCCAAGGGCCCAGGTGCTTCCAGAACTAAAACGTTGCGAAGGGTGAAGGTCTTCTGGAGTTTGTCCCAGCGCTTGAAGGATTGGATTACCGCGGTAGGCAATCGCCCACCAGTAGCCCGCTTGAGAAATCTTAAAATCATGTCCAAAGTTATCCCACGCAGGAAAGCTTCTTGGAGGGATGAGCGAGTTACAAGGTAGAGATGAGCCTCCGCAGTAGAGCCAGTCCAAGAGGCAAACCTCTCTACTTGGAAGCGATTGTAGAGGCTGGCATCGTGAGGGACTAAGATGGTGAAATCCGGTTTTACCACTATTGGCTCTTCTGGGCGGGCTCTAATAGGAGCTTGGCTCAGGATTTTTTCTCCCCACGAGGAAAGGCGGAAGGAGATTACGTTCCCGCTCTCATCTACGCCAAGCTCTAAAACGCCAAGCCAGTGAAGAGGCCCTGTTACAATGAAGCGGATAAGCGCTCCTTCAACTTTATCCCAGTGCTCAAAGCCCATTAGGTATTCCCCAGTAGCGCGGTCGCGGATGTACCAAGAGCTATAGTTGCCATCAGGGCGTTGGAAATCCGGCTCCTCTTCCTTTATGAGGCTAACGAAGGATTCCAGAGAGACCCATTCCCTCGCCGGGCAACGGCCCAAGAAGGAAATTACGCGCCTCCGGGCCAGGCGAGGGTCGTTACGGCGCCCCGTATCTTCCCAGACGAGGTGCGGAAGGAGGCGCAGTTCATTCCACGATATGCTTTCAAGCCAGGCTTGCCACAGGCCTGTTAGCCTTTCGTGGGCGGGAGATTTAAGCCAGGGGCGAAGTTTCTCCGGGAAAGGCTTTATCTTTCCAGCCTCTAAGGTGATGAGGCCTAAAGCCATGGCTATGTGCTGGACTAAGGGGAAAAACAGTTCGCCCCATAAAGGAGGCCAAGCTCCCCTTTCTTTGATGAACTTAGCAATGGCTTCGGTAACTTCAGCAGGCATTGAACCGTCAGGGGCGGCTTTGGCTGGCTCCTTCTGAAGGTAAACCAAGAAAAGGAAGAGGGCTTCGGCCAAGTGATGAGCAGCAGGTAACTCTCGGGAAGGGTGGAGAATTTCAGGGGTCCGGGGGCTTTGCTCGCCTTGAGAGGATGGAATCAAATCTTTCAAGTCTTGGGGTATGTAGACTACTTCGGTCAGGCCGGCATCGGTCAGTTCAAAGGTTTTGAATATAAGGCCAAGAAACCAGAGCTTTTCAGCAGGACCGGCCGGGTTTTCCCAGAGCCTTTCCCGCAGGAGTTTGGCCGGCCCAAAGGGCCTTATCGGACCATAGCGGCGAGTGAAGAAAGAGGAGGAAACTTTCCCACCCCAATGGATTAGGCTTTCTAAAGCTTCGCGCTCTTCCAGGGAAAGGCGTCCCAGAACATCTCCCAGGGCTTTTTGGTCCTTCATTAGCGTTTCAAGGCGCTTTACAAGTTCCTGTTTCCCTTCCGGCCCTGGGCTCAACCCCCACTGCTGAGCTATTACTTCCAGCATTACCGTTTCATGTTCCAGGAGGCTTTCCCTTAGCTCTTTCATAAGCGAAGGGCGGAACGAAGGAAGCTGAAGTTAAAGCGCTCGTTAATGAGTTCCTCAAAGCGTGTTAGCTTCTTCTCCTGATAGAACCGGCTTCGGCCGAAATAGTTTTCTACAAGCTCCACACTGGTGAAAGTATCGTGGCGGACTAATACCAATGGTACTCCTAATTCTTCGGCCCTTCCTAAGATTATCGGGCTGGGGCGGATGTTGCCCGTGAGAACTATGCACTTCGTTGATGTCTCCAAAGCCGCTAATTGTATGTCAGGCCTATCTCCTCCGGTTATAACTGCTTTGTTCGGGCGGCGCCGGAAGTAGGAAAGGGCCTGCTCCACGGCCATTGCCCCTACCATCACGTATTCCACAAGCTCTTCGGTCCTATCAGGGCAACACAAGACTTCGCCATCCAAGACTTCTACCAGCTCTTTTACGGTTATGGAAGCGAGGATTCTTTCGTGAGGTAGGACGCCAAAGACTTTAATTCCCTGGGCCTCAAGGTAAGGGCAAATCACTTCTTCAACATATTGCATCCTGGGCCTTGGCACCATGTTTATGACTATGCCTAAGAGCTTGTCCTCCAAGCGAGCCTTGGCTGTCAGGGCGTCATCCACGACTCCGAAGTCGGTGGCATACTTTATTATCACGAGTGCTGGGGCGTTCAAGAGCCGGGTAACTCTTGGCGCTGAAAGCCCAACAATGTGCCCTTCCCGCAGGGTGCCGGCTCCCTCCAGCAAAATCAAGTCCCTATTTTTGCTGCAGTTAGAGCAGGCTTTCTTCAGCTTTTCCCCAAAATCCTCCTTCACTTTACCTGTCAGAATGGCCTCTACTAAGTTCGGAGTGATAGCTACCGGAACAAGTTCCGAAACAGGCTGAGGGAGATGGAAATAGCGCTTGAAGAAGAGGGCATCTTCGTCCACCAACTCTCCGTTTTCCTGGCGGGCGGAAAAGCTCACAGGCTTTATGTATCCCACGGAGAGGCCTTCTTGCTGAAACTTTTTCCCTATCCCGAGGCAAAAAGAGCTTTTGCCGGAGAATTTTTCCACGGAAGAAATGTAAAGGATGGCCATTTTTCCTCCTCCTTGCCTAATTTCAAGGACTAAGGGTTATCCTCATGTCCACAGCCATGGCCCCTTTCCCCTCCTCCAGGACCATAAGGGGGTTTATGTCCATTTCCACGATTTCGGGGAAATCGGTCACCAGCCTTGCGACCCTCAGAATTACATCCACCACAGCTTTTATATCGCTTGGGCGTTCCCCCCTTGCCCCTTTGAGGAGCTGGATGGTTTTAACCTCATTGACCATCTCTTCTGCCTCTTCCCGCGAAAGAGGGGCAATCCTAAAAGAGACATCTTTCAAAACCTCAACGTAAATTCCCCCCAAGCCGAACATTACCAGGGGGCCAAATTGTGGGTCCCGGCTCATCCCCACTATTACTTCTTTACCTCCCCTTACCATTTGCTGGACTTGGCAACCCCATATAGTCGCATCGGGCATGTAGCGCGTTGCCCTGTAGACTAAGAGGTCAAAAGTATCCCTGACTTCCGAAGGGCTTTGGATGTTGAGCTTAACGCCGCCTATATCAGTTTTGTGGATT
>JAPWUT010000186.1 GCA_028275425.1 Anaerolineae bacterium
TTTTTGTGGACAACCGCGGGAATGGAGCGTTGCCCCTCCAGCCCCAGCTAATCAGGCTCGGCAAAGGCAGGCCTCTGGGCGAAGGAGACGCCAGGCGAAATTAGGACGCACCCGCAAACAGGCTTTAATTGGCATTTGCCGGCCCAATTGATATAATTGCAGGAGAATGCCCGGCCGGGCTTAAGATAGATTTTGCCAAGAGCTCAACAAGGAGGCGGCCAATGGGAAAAATCCCTATCCAATGGAACAAGCTTTGGGATGCCTTCAAAAACATTGCCATCGTTTTTTCCTTTTGCACTAACCTCGTCCTCCTCATAGCCGTAATCATCCTCCTGGATTTGCTCCTCTGGCGGCTCCCTCAAGCCCGCCAAACAGTCATAAAGCCAAAGGTTACCAAAATCGTGACCGAGCTAAACCGGTTGGAAGAGGCCACCATAAACGTCAAGGTCCCCATAAGCGATACAATCCCCATCAAATTCACCCTGCCCCTCCATACCCAGACCAGGGTTACGGTCGTTGGCTCTGTTCCCCTGAGCACTAACGCTAACTTTGTCCTCCCAGGCGGAGGGGGCTCAATAAGGGGTACCGTGAGCCTGGCGCTTCCCCCAGGCCTAAAGTTGCCCATAGAGCTCTACGTAGAGGTGCCAGTAAGCCAAACTATCCCGGTCCAGATGGAGGTCCCGGTCTCCATCAGGCTCAAGGATACGGAATTGGGGAAAGTGTTGCAGGAATTGAAAGGAGAGGTTGTGCCGCTGTTAGAGCCACTCGCTAAATGAGCTGGAAGAAGAAGGCAAAGGCCAGAGCCGCTCTGCAAAAGGAGATAGGCTTTATCCTCAAAGACTGGGGAGGTAAAATCCCCATTGCCCTCGTTTACCCCAATACCTACTACATCGGCATGTCCAGCCTCGGCTTCCAGACGGTCTACCGCCTTTTCAATGCCGAAAAGGACGTGGTTTGCGAGAGGGCCTTCGCCGACCCCCTCTTCATGGATGAAGCGGGGCCGATTTCTCTGGAATCGCAGCGCCCCATGGCCGATTTCGCGGTCGTAGCTTTTTCCATCCCTTACGAGCTTGATTACTTCAACGTCTTAGAGGTGCTGAGGCGCAGTTCCATACCCCTTTTCTCCGCCGACCGAGGGGAAGGAGATGCCTTGGTCATTGCCGGCGGACCAGCCGTCTCGGCTAACCCTGAGCCCATGGCTTTGTTCGTGGATGCTTTCGTGGTTGGCGAGGGGGAAGAGGTTGTCCCGGAGTTGGTGGCTGTCTTGAGGGAAATTCCTCTCGTTTCCCGGCATGAGCTCCTTGAAGCGCTAAAGAGGATTCGGGGCATTTACGTTCCCCTCCTCCACTCCCCTTCCGAGCCACCTGTTGTTAGGCGCTGGGTCCAGAACCTGGACCTATACCCGGTCCATTCGGTTGTGCTCACGGAAGAGACCGAGTTCGGCGGGATGTACCTTGTGGAGATAGAGAGGGGGTGCGGGAGGGATTGCCGGTTCTGCCTGGCGAGGTGCATTTACCCTCCCCTAAGGGAGCGCTCGGTGGATCCAATCCTGGCCCAAGCTCGGCAGGGGCTGAATTGGCGCAAGACCATCGGCCTTGTGGGGTTCGCCGTTTCCGATTACTCCAAGATGGACGAGCTTTTGGATGGCCTCATGGCCCTCGGAGCCGGAATTTCCACCTCCTCTTTGAGGGCCGAATCCGTAACCGATAAGCTCATCAAGGCCATAGCCCAAAGCTCGGCCACCATAACTCTGGCCCCCGAAGCCGGAAGCTTCGCCCTCCGCAGGATAATCGGCAAGCCCATCCCAGAAGACGATATCCTCCGCGTAGCCGAACTGGCCGGAAAGTATGGTGTCCGCCGGATAAAGCTTTACTTCATGATAGGCTTACCACGGGAGAGCGAGGAAGATGTAAAGGCAATCGGAAAGCTGGTGGCAGAAGTCCTCAAACGGTTTGAGGGCGAATTGGTGGTGAACATTTCCCCCTTCGTCCCCAAGCCTCATACTCCATTTCAGAGGATAGGCATGGCCTCGGAGGAGGAGCTTGAGGAGCGCCTAAGGCTTCTGCGGCGACTTCTGGGCCGACTCAAGGTTAAAGTTCGGGCCGAAAGCCCAGCCTGGGCCATGGTTCAGGCTATCCTCAGCCGTGGCGATAGGAACATAGGTTTAGCCCTGGCCGAGATAGCTAAGAGCGGGGAAAAGGTAACGCCTTCGCGCTGGGAGAAAGCGCTGGAGAAAGAGGGGTTAGATAAGGGGAAATACCTCGGCCCCTGGCCCCGGAAAGAGCCCACCCCGTGGGAGAAAGTAGTAAGGATTTAGGCCAGGACCGGCTCTTTAATCCGGAAAGCTTTCCTTATGCCGCAGCCGTAGCAATTCCTCCGGCAATCGGGAGTAGTCTCGCCCCGAAGCGCCCTCTGGTATTCCTCCCAGAGAAAGCCCTTCTCAACCCCGATGTCAATGTGGTCCCAGGGGAAAACTTCATCTTTGGGGCGAAGGCGGTGAGCGTAGAAAGAGGGGTCCAAACCGGCTTCGCGGAAAGCCTCTTCCCACAAATCCCAGCGGAAGAGCTCACCCCAGGCATCAAATTTAGCCCCCTTTCGCCAGGCCCTGTAGATGACCTCACCCAGCCTCCTGTCGCCACGGCCGAGGACGGCTTCCAGAAGGGAAGTGTGGTAATCCGATAGGCTCAGGAAAATGCCCCTGCGCCTGAGGAGCTTGCGCAGCATCTTCTGCTTCTCTGCCACTTCCTCTTCCCTGGCCATCGGCAGCCATTGGAACGGGGTATGGGGCTTGGGCACGAAAGTGGCAACGCTTACGGCTAATTCGGCCCGCCCCCCCTGATACTTACGGCCGATGTCCAGGACCTTGTGCACGATTTTGCCTATCTCAGCCACGTCCTCCATCGTTTCCGTAGGCAGGCCAATCATGAAGTAGAACTTCAAGCGATGCCAACCGCGGGAGTAGGTAGCTTCGGCCACTTCTAAGATATCGGCTTCGGTGACCTTTTTGTTGATTACGTCCCGCAAACGCTGGCTCCCGGCCTCAGGCGCGAAGGTAAGCCCGGTCCGTCCGCGCTTCTCCAGTTTCTCGGCCAGGGAAACGGAGAAAGAATCAACCCTGAGGGAAGGGAGCGATATGGCTAAAGGCCACGGGTAATGCTTGTCCTCTAACTTCCCCAACAGCTCCTCAATCCGGGAATAATCGGCACTGGAAAGGGAGGTCAAGGCAATCTCTTCATACCCCGTGTTCTGGAGCAATTCTCCTATGGCTTCTAAGATTTCCTCAAGCGGCCTTTCCCGCACCGGCCTATAAATCATTCCCGCTTGGCAGAAGCGACAGCCCTGCCCGCATCCCCTCTGGATTTCAATGTTCCCCCGGTCGTGGACAGTTTCCACATGGGGTAAAACTGGCTTAGTAGGGATTGGGGTAAGGGTTGGGATTAGGCGCTTGCGGATTCTGGCCGGCGCCTCCGGAAGCAGAGGCGTTACACCCCCAAAAGTTCCGTCGGGGTTGTAATGGGTTCGGTAGAAGGATGGGACGTACACCCCTTCTATGGAAACGGCCTGGCGCAAGAAATCCCTCCTCTTCCCACCCCTCTCCTTCCACTCAGCATAAGCCCTCAGTATTTCCAGCACCACCTCCTCCCCATCGCCGATGACGAAGAAATCCACGAAGGGGGCCATGGGCTCAGGGTTAAAGGTGCATGGGCCACCAGCTATCACCAGCGGGTCATCGTCGGTCCTTTGGAACGGCATCAAGGGGATACCAGCCAGGTCCAGCATGTTCAGGACATTGGTGTAAGTGAGTTCGTACTGCAAGCTGAAGCCTACAAAGTCAAATTCTTTCAGGAAGTGGCGAGTTTCCAGGCTGAAGAGGGGGATTCCCTCCTGGCGCATTGCTTCTTCCATATCGGGCCAGGGGGCATAGACCCGCTCGGCTACGAATTCTTCCTGGCCGTTTATGAGGTCGTAGAGGATGGCAAGGCCGAGGTTGGACATGCCCACTTCGTAGGCATCTGGGTAAGCTAAGGCAATCTTCACCTTGGCTTTACCCCA
>JAPWUT010000015.1 GCA_028275425.1 Anaerolineae bacterium
TCGCCCCCTCTTTTGGTTTTGTGGGGGGACACCTCCCCACGCCCCCCGCCATGGGGGCTCCGCCCCCTGGACCCCCGTTTCCCACCCCCGTAGGCTGAGGGTTTGCCAACGTTTTAGGTCCCACTCGTGGCGGGTTCGCTAATGTGGGCTACTCGTTCCCTCTTTTGAATTTGTGGGGGGACACCCCCCACAACCCCCTGTCATGGGGGCTCGCCCCTGGACCCCCGTTTCCCACCCCCGTAGGCTGAGGGTTTGCCGGCGTTCTGGGGCCCACTCGTGGCGGGGTTGCTAATGCGAGCGACTCGTTCCCTCTTTTGGTTTTGTGGGGGGACACCCCTCACACCCCCTGCCAGGGGGCTTCGCCCCCCTGGACCCCCGTTCCCCACCCCCGTAGGCTTAGGGTTCGCCAGCGTTTTGGGTCCCACTCGTGGCGTGGTTGCTAATGCGGGCGACTCGTTCCCTCTTTCTGGTTTTGTGGGGGCACATCTCCCAAACCTCCTGGGATGGGGCTTCACCCCCTCCACCCCCGGTTCAATGTAGGGGTGTAGCGACGCTACGCCCGTACTTGGCTCGGGGCGAGTCGGTAAGAGCGGGTTACTCGCCCATAATTTTGGTTTCGGGGGCGCTTGCTGGCCCCCTTTGGCTCTTCCCCGGATTTTTGGTATAATGCGCCAGAATACGCAAGGAGTAAGCCTATGGAGGAATTTTACCCCATGATAAGTGTGGAAGAAGCTTTGGAGAAGGTCCTTTCCATGTTTCACCCCCTGGAGCCTGAGGAGGTGGATTTGCTGGATTCCCTGGGCAGGGTCCTGGCCGAGGATGTGTTCGCCGATATGGATATACCCCCCTTGGATAATAGCGCTATGGATGGCTATGCCGTCAGGGCTGAGGATACGAAAGGAGCTTCTCCTGAAAACCCTCGCCCCCTCCGCATAATCCACGAGGTCCCGGCCGGATACATAAGCGAAAAAGCCGTTGAGCCTGGTACAGCTATCAGGATAATGACCGGTGCGCCTATACCCCCCGGAGCCGATGCTGTGGTGCGTTTTGAGGATACCCGCCGGGAAGGCGATACAATTTATATCCTCAAAGAGGTGAAGCCGGGAACAGAAATACGCAAGGCAGGGGAAGACGTTAAGAAGGGGGAGCTTAAGCTGCCTAAAGGCACGCTCATAAGGCCTGCAGAGATAGGGATGTTGGCCGCCCTCGGGAAAAAGAGGGTTAAAGTTATACGCAGGCCAAGGGTGGCTATTTTGGCCACAGGAGATGAGCTGGTGGACTTGGGGGAGACCCCAGGCCCTGGGAAAATCCGCAATACCAACACTTACTCCAATGCGGCCCAGGTCATAAAATACGGCGGCATACCGATAATCCTCGGTATAGCCCGCGATAGACGAGAAGAGCTGGCGGCTAAGTTACGGGAGGGGGTTGAAAAAGGGGCAGATTTAATCCTGACCTCAGGCGGGGTTTCAGTAGGGGATTTTGACCTGGTAAAAGAGGTGTTGGCTATAGAAGGTGAAATCACTTTTTGGCGAGTAAGGATGAAGCCGGGCAAACCTTTGGCCTTCGGAGTGCTCAATGGGAAAGTCCCGCTCCTTGGCCTACCTGGTAATCCGGTATCGGTAATGGTCGCTTTTGAGCTTTTCGCCCGTCCGGCCATCCTCAAAATGCAGGGGAGGACTTGCCTGGAGAAGCCGACTATTGAGGCAATCCTTATGGACGAGATACCACATAAAGACGACCGGAGGCATTTCATAAGGGTAATTGTGGAGAGAAGGGGAGATGGATGGTATGCTCGGCTAACTGGAGCCCAGGGCTCTGGTATACTTACCTCAATGGTTAAGGCTAACGGTTTGGCCATAATACCGGAGGATTGGAAGAAGGCCGAAGCTGGGTCTAAGGTTAAAGTGATGATGCTGGACTGGCCGGAAGAGATGGCTTGCCAATAATATCCTCGGAGGGAAAAATGCCCCAAAAAATCATAACCTTTAGAATCCCTGGCCCGGAGGAAGTTTTAAAGGCCCAGGGCTTTACTCCTCAGGAAATCCGGAAATGCCTTGAGCTTATCCAAGAGAAGTACGGCCCCCCCGATAAACTTACCCCCGGAGAATACACTGTGGAGCTGCCGGAAGAAGCCTTACCCCGCCTCTTCACCAATCAGGACATCATCAATGCTATCTACAAGCTGGCCGAAAGCAAGGGGGAAAATGGCTGGGCTCTTCTCAAAAGAGCCGGCCTTACCCATTTGGTCCAAAATCGCTATGACCTTTACTCAGGCCCTCCAATAGAAGCCCTCACTGGCCTAACTCCAGAAGAACGCCGGCTACTTGCCCAAATTTTGGGCATCTCTTTACCTCCTATCCCGGAAGAAATAGAAGCCCCGCCCCTGGTACAGGCTGGGCCAATCCCTAACTATACTCCCGGAAGGGGCGGTAATCCCATAGACCTCATAGTTATCCACTACACCGCCAGCGGAAGCGCCGAAGGGACTATTTCCTGGTTCAAGAACCCGAGGGCGAGGGTAAGTGCCCATTACCTTGTGGGTAAGGACGGAACCATTTACCAACTTGTTCGGGACGAGGACACAGCTTGGCACGCCGGCATACCTCCGAGGCCCGGCCTTTCGGAAGAGGAAAACCGCAAGCGGGAGGAGAGAGCCAGGGTAATCCGCCCCAACGAGAGAGGCATAGGCATTGAGATAGTAAACTGGGGGCCTCTCAGGAAGACTAACGGCAGTTTCCTTACTTGGAATGACTACCCATATAACGGCGAGGCCGTTCAAGTTGGTGGAGGTTACTGGGAACCTTACGCCGATGCCCAATACGAAAGCCTAATTAAGCTGGTCCGTTACTTGTGCCGCAAGCACGCCATCCCGCCCAATTACCCACCGGAAGGGCCGGGAAACTACCATAGTGATGCCTCCCAATTGGCCTCCTTTAGGGGCATACTTGGGCACTGCGCCTTAGATAACACCAAGATTGACCCCGGTCCACACTTTGATTGGGAGAAACTGGCCAAGGGGCTTTCCGGCTGAGCGATGCGCATCCTCCACGTTTACAAGGACTACTTTCCGGTCATCGGAGGGATTGAAAACCACATCCGCCTATTAGCCCGGGAACAGGTCCGCCAAGGCCACGAGGTGGCGGTTTTAGTGACCAATCTCGGGCCGAGGACCAAGGAGGAAAACCTTGAAGGGGTCAGGGTGATAAAAGCGGCCCGGCTAACCCACTTGGTTTCAACCCCTTTGAGTTTTTCCTTCTTCCGCTTGATTGGGAAAATTCCAGCCCAAGTGGTGCACCTCCACTTCCCCTATCCCCCCGGCGAGGTGGCCAATTTTCTCTTCGGCCGAGGGGAGATTACCGTCATGACTTACCACAGCGATGTGGTGCGCCAGAAGCTAATCCTCACTTTTTACCACCCCCTGCTCCTCCGCATCCTCAGCAAGGCCGATGGCATCATCGCTACGAGCCCGCGGTACCTGGATTCTTCCCCTTACTTGAGGCTTTTTAGAGATAAATGCACCGTGATTCCTCTCGGAGTGGAGGTGGAGCGCTTTGCCTCGGTTCAGAGGGAAGAAGTTGAAGCTATTCGCCGGCGCTATGGTACCCCCTTAATCCTCTTTGTGGGCAAGCTGCGCTACTACAAAGGAATCCCTTACCTTTTAGAGGCCATGAGAAGCCTTCAGGCCACACTTCTTATCGTTGGCTCAGGGCCGATGGAAGCGGCTTGGAGGAGGCTTTCTTCGGAAATGGGGCTTGATGGTAAGGTCTTCTTCCTTGGGGAAGTGGAGGATGAGAAGCTGCCCGCTTTCTACCAAGCTTGCGATGTATTTGTCCTTCCCGCTTCCCACCGTAGCGAGGCTTTCGGGACCGTCTTGATTGAGGCCATGGCTGCCGGTAAGCCAGTGGTCTCCACCGAGCTTGGGACAGGGACTTCTTGGGTAAACAGGGATGGGGAAACGGGCTTAGTCGTCCCTCCGTGCGATTCGGAGGCTCTGGCTAAGGCGATAAAGGTTTTGCTGGAGGAGGAGGCAATCCGCCGGCAAATGGGCGAAAGGGCCCGCTCCTACGCTCGCTCTTTCTCGGTAGAGGAAATGGCTCGCAGGGTCTTGGAGTTCTATCAGGAATTGCTGGAGAGGAAGAGGAGATGAGTTGGCGAAGGTTTATCCTCAGAGATAACAGGCTTCACCCCGCATGGCGGGCTCTCATTTTCATCCCCTTTTACTTCCTGACCTCTGTTTTTAGCGGGACAATTTTTGCCTTAGCCTTCTCCCTTTTCAGCGGCCAGCCCCCAAGTTATCAGATTGTGTCGCCTTTATTCATCGGCGTAGAGCTGGTGAGCACGGCCAGTGTTTGCCTGCTGGTGTTCCTCTTCAGGCGCTTTTTAGACGGTAAAAGCTTCCGAAGCCTGGGATTTGAGGTGAAGAAAGGCTGGCTGAAGGAAATAGGTTTAGGGTTTGCTTTAGGGTTCCTTCTGATGGCTTTGGTGTTCGCTACGCATGTCCTGGCCGGTTGGGCAAAAGTGGGCAATCTCTCTCCTTACTCCCAAGCCGGCAAAGCCCTTTTCCTCACCCTTCTCTTCCTCATCCCCGCCGCGCTCAATGAAGAGATAGCTTTTCGGGGGTATTTCCTCCAGAATTTGGAAGAAGCTTTCGGCACCTGGTGGGCGGTTGGCATCTCCTCTCTGGTTTTCTCTTCCTTCCACTTCCTAAACCCCCATTTTTCCTGGCTTGCTTTCCTCAACATAGTTTTGGCCGGCTTGCTCTTCGCCGTGGCTTACATTTTGACCCGAAATCTCTGGCTTCCCATAGCTTTGCATTTCTCCTGGAACTATTTCCAGGGGCCGGTTTTCGGCTTTCCGGTAAGTGGATTGAGGTTCCCAAGCCTCCTTGCCTTGGAGATAAGCTCTGGTGCTTTGCCCTTTTCCGGTGGTAGTTTTGGCCCCGAGGGTGGGTTGACCGGTACTTTGGCTACCTTGCTGGGTTTGGCAATACTTTGGCTGTGGGCGAGGAGAAATGCGCCGAGGCTTTGACCTCTATCTACTCCTTACCATTTTGTCCTCAATACCGCTCATGGGCCCCCTTTTCATGCCTGGCTACTTCTGGAATGCCCACGATGCTCGCCACAACGTTTTCTTCATCCTGGAGCTTGACCGCTCCATAAAGGATGGCATCTTGTACCCCAGGTGGTCGCCGGACTTTGCCTTCGGCTACGGTTACCCCTTCTTCAACATCTATGGCCCTTTCCCATCTTACCTCGGAGAAATTTTCCACCTCTTGGGCTTTGACATCCCAACCTCGGTTAAAATTGTCTTTGGCCTTTCCATCCTTGCTTCTGGCTTGGCCATGTTCCTGTTCCTGAGGAGAATGGTTGGTTCCGGGGCCGCTTTCTTGGGGGCAATGGTCTACTTATATGCCCCCTACCACATTTTTGACCTTTACGTCCGGGCAGCCTTGGCCGAGGCGGTATCATTGGCTTTCATCCCTCTGGTTTTCTGGGGGGTTTACGAGAGTGTGGAAAGGCCGCGGTGGAACGCTTTAGCCGGCACAGCCTTCGCTTATGCATTGCTCATGGTCACCAGCAACTTGGTAGCCTTAGTTGTTACCCCGATTTTGGCCGTCTACCTTCTTCTACTGGCAGGCTTGAGGGCTTATGAAGAACTACCTCGGGAGAGGTTCTCGCCTCTGTATGGTCTGATGGCCTTCGGGGAATTCCTTCACGCTGCTCTTCCCCCTTCCTTCGGTTTACTTTTGGGGCTTGCGCTGAGCGCTTTCTTCTGGCTTCCGGCCTTCGTTGAGTTTAGATACGTTCGGACTGACCAATGGATGGGTGGGTATTACCGGTATTGGGACCATTTCGTCTACTTTTTCCAGCTTTTCTCCCCGCGATGGGGTTTTGGGATAAGCGAGGCTGGGCCCGATGATAAACTCGGCTTTCAGTTGGGGATTGTGCCTTTTGGCTTAACTATCCTCTCACTGGCGGCTATCCCGCGGCTAAAGGGTAAAATCAAGGCACAGGCCTTCTTCTTCCTGGCGATAACAGTCCTTACCGTTTTCCTTACCCTTCAAGCCTCCATGCCTCTGTGGGAGAAGGTAGCTTTTGTCCGGTTCGCTCAATTCCCGTGGCGGTGGCTCATAATCCCAATTTTTTCCATGGCCTTTCTTTCTTCCCTGGTCCTGGCGGAAGTGCGTGATAGGCCCGTCTTGCCCCTGCTCTTCGGGCTCCTCGTCCTGGCCGGAAGCTATCCCTACATAAAAGCCGAGCCGGGGAAGCCTCCGGAAGGAGGTGTATCCTTAGCCGGCCTCATGCGCTTCCAGCGAACCTCCAACGAGATGACCGGCTGCACCGCTTGGGTCAAAGAGATACCTTCCTGGTCACCTTTTGCCGACCTCCACATAGCCGGGATTGAGGTCAAAACCCGCATAGACTACACCTCTGTACCCCCTGACACGCAGATTTCAACCCTGGAATGGCACACTGCCTCTGAGCTTTTCGGATACTTGACTGAGAGGGAGCCCTTCACCGTCACCCTGAACCTCTTTTACTATCCCGGTTGGACTGCCTACCTTTTGGAGAAGGAGGACGATAAATACCGTGTAGTAGGCAAGCTACCGGTTATGCCGGAAGATGGTCCCTTGGGCAGAGTGACCGTTTCCGTTCCCAAAGGATTGCATTACGTTCTGGTCAGGTTTGAAGACACCCCGATTAGGAAGTTAGCTTGCGCCACAACTTGGGCAAGCCTTACCTTAATTTTGGGTGTATGGATTGGCATAAGGGGAGCCCAGAGGCTGTGCTGTGTGTCCCCTCCGACCTAACCCCCCTGGCCCCCTTCCCTGCGAGGGAGGGGGCAATCTCGCCACGAGTGGGACCCAAGACTCCGGCGAACCCTAAGCCAACGAGGGTGGGCAAACAGGGGGTCCAAGGGGGCGGAGCCCTCATGGCGGGGGGCGTGGGGGGTGTCCCCCCAAGAAACCTTAAGAGGGGGCGAGTTGCCCACATTAGCAACCCCGCCACGAGTGGGACCCAAAACCCTGGCAAACCCTAAGCCCACGAGGGTGGGCAAACGGGGTGGAGGGGGCGCAAGCCCCCTCCCAGGGGGTCTGGGGGATGTGCCCCCAGAATTTTGAAAGAGGGGGCGAGTTGCCCACATTAGCAACCCCCCCACGAGTGGGAGCCAAGACGCCGGCGAACCCTAAGCCAACGGGGGTGGGAAAGGGGGGTGGAGGGGGCGCAAGCCCCCTCCCAGGGGGTCTGGGGGATGTGCCCCCAGAATTTTGAAAGAGGGGGCAAGTAGCCCACATTAGCAACCCCGCTACGAGGGGGACCCAAGGCGCCGGCGAACCCTAAGCCAACGGGGGTGGGCCAAGGGGGGTCCAGGGGACGAAGCCCCCTGGCAAAGGAGTAGAAAATCGGTTCTAACTGGTCAAATCCACTTAGCGTAAGAGGTGACTGATGCGTAACATAGCCTTAGTCCTCCTCCTTACCTCCTTCGCTTGGGGGCCTCTTTTGGCCCCCGGCTACTTCCTCAAAGCCCACGATGCCCGCCATACCCTCTTCTTCTTGGTAGAATTTGACCAGGCTTTAGGAGATGGAGCCTGGTACCCTCGCTGGGCCATAGACCAAGCCGTCGGCTACGGTTATCCGCTCTTCATCTTCTATGCCCCTTTGGCTTACTTTGTCGCCGAAGCCTTCCACTTGGCAGGGCTAAGCGTAACTTGGGCAGTGAAATTAACTTTCCTCCTAAGCTTCTGGCTTGGGGCCATTGGAATGTACCTTCTGGCCAGGAAAATTTGGGGCGAAGGGGCCAGCTTAGTGGCTTCCCTCCTCTTCACCTATGCCCCCTATCACCTTGTGGACGTTTACATCCGGGCAGCTTTGGCCGAATTCATGGCCTTTTCCCTGATGCCCATTTGCCTCCTGGCTTTCCTCTACCTTCTGGAAAACCCTCGCCCGAAAGCCTTGGTCGCTGCTGGGTTCTCCCTCGGAACAATCATCCTTTCCCACCAAATAACAGCCCTAATGTTCTTCCCGATTTTGGTTGCGTTTGTGCTCTACGAAGCTCTGCACGGCAAAAGGCTTCAAACCTTAATCCCCTCCTTTTTAGCCGTGCTTCTCTCCCTTGGCCTCAGTGCTGCCTACTGGATACCTGCCCTGGCCGAAAGGAGCTTCATAGTCCAAGAGCAATGGATGATGGCGAAGTACAACTTCAGGGAACAATTCGTCTACCTCTTCCAGCTCTTTGCCCCCGACTGGGGGTATGGTTTTGCCGTGGCCGGCCCTGAGGATGGGATGCCGCTTCAAGTCGGCATAATCCTACTGGGCAGTGGAGTAGGGGCCTTGATATGGGGATGGACAAGGAGGGAGTGGCGAGGGAGGCTAACTTTTTGGGCCTCCGTAGCCATGGCCTATTTCTTCCTAACTCTCCCCGTTTCAACTCTGGCTTGGGAGAAAGTCCCGCTTCTCCCCTTAGTGCAATTCCCTTGGCGGTTCCTGGCCTTAGAGGTGCTTTCCCTTTCCCTCCTGGGTGGACTGTTGGGGGAAATGCTTGGGGAAGGGAAGTGGCCTCTCCTATTGCTGGTCCTGGTTGCAAGTTTTGACTACACCTTACCCCAGCACACTGAAGTCCCTCCCAGGGCCGAAAAGCCTGTCGCCGTGATAGATTTTGAGCTGGATTATCCCGACATGCGGGGCATGACGGCTTGGACCAAGGAATTTCCGAAGGAGTCGCCCCTTATAGAGCAATACCTGAAGGGTGAGCCCCTTCGCAAAGCCGAAATCCTGAGAGGCCGAGGGGAGGTCACCACTCTCCGGCATGGGGGGCGCTCGGAAGAGGTAGAGGTGCGAGCGGATGAAGGAGTTACTCTCCTCTTTTACACCTACTACTACCCAGGCTGGCGGGCCTATGTTGACGGCAAGCCTGTTCCCATTCGTCCTGAGGGGAAGTATGGCCTCATAGCCCTGGAAGTTCCGGCTGGCAGCCGCCGAATCCTGCTGCGCTTTGAGGATACCCCCTTGCGCTTCTGGTCCCAAATCCTTTCCCTCGTTTCCCTGCTTATAGGCATTGCCGCTTGCTTTAAAGAACTGGCCGTAGGGCAAAGGAGGCGAAGATGAAACGAGGATGGCTTCTTATCATTGGGATTATCCTTTTGGCGGGATGCATGTGGAGCGCTGCCCCTGGCGGGGGAAAATGCAGGGAGGGCATTTGCGTCAAGATTGAAGTCGCTGAACCCGTCCGCTGGGGAGAGCCAGTAACGGTGACGATTACTCTCACTGCAGAGAAGGATATATCTGGACTGGGTGTAGGGCTTGGTTATGACCGGGGTGTGACTGTGGATGGACCACAGGGCTGGGAAGCCGAGGCTAAAGAAGGAAATGTAAGGGAATACGGCGCGAATTGGAAGGTAGATATAAAAGCCGGTCACCCGCTGGTATTTGTACGCACAGTGCATCTCCCCGCGATTGAAGAGGAATTCTCACTGGAAGCATGGGCTGCCAGATGGGATTTGGGCCTCGTCCGCGATTATGTAAAAATTCTCCTCACCCGTAAAGGGGGGAAAGTATACTATTCCGGCACGCCTGTGCCGACCCGCCCCCTATCCGGGTGGGCTGTGGGGCGTGTCATAACCTCTGAGGGAGTGAGTTGTGATCCTGGGCCCTGCCTCACAATCCGGGTTGCCGAGCCTGTCCGCTGGGGGGAGCCTGTCCGGGCGACCCTTCAAGTAGAGGGAAAGAGAAAAGATGCTCCTGAAGTAACTTTTCCTTTCCCAGTGGAGCCTGCCTTAGTTGCCCGGTTGAACAGGAAAGACCTCTACGAACTGGGGCTCACTTTCTCCTCCCCGGATCCATCTGTCCAGATTATCCCGGAAAAAGGGGAATTCAGAGAAGAGATGAGGTGGCCGGCCGGGAACGGAGTATGGTGGGTGGCCGATGTCCTGGCCGATTCCGTTCAAGAATACACCTTCCTTGTAAAATTCCCCCCGAAAGAGGGAACTTATCAACTTCATGCCCGGGCCTATGAGCCAGTTGTAGGCGAGATAAGCCTTGATTGGGTAGCGGTGCACCTGAGCCGGGATGGCGGGGAGGTTTACAGCCCCAACCAAGGTGGGCCCTATCCTTCCTGGCTGTTCCCCTCTCCAACCCCAGTGGTCCCACCATCTCCCACGCCATTCCTTTCGCCGCTTCTCACACCACCAGCATACTCGCCTATCTCACCGCTTCCCACGCCGGGGGCAAATCCGTGAGAATTTTTGGACTGGTGCCGCCTTGGTGCAGGTAAGAACCTTCTATCCAGCGATCAGGAAATAGGGGAAGTATGGCCTCATAGCCCTGGAGGTTCCGGCTGGCAGCCACCGAATCCTGCTGCGCTTTGAAGATACCCCCTTGCGCTTCTGGTCCCAAATCCTTTCCCTTGTCTCCCTGCTTATAGGCATTGCCGCTTGCACGAGCTAAAGCCAATGCCGCAGTATCCCCAGAATCCCGCCTCCTATCACAACCCAGAAAGAATCAACTTTGAACCGAAAGAGGGCTAAAAGCCCCAGGGCTAATATTACCACCGACCACCAGTCTTTGATAGTTTGAGGGAGGAGGGAAAGAGCTACGGAAACCAAGAGGGAAACCACGGCTGCGTTTACCCCCTTAAGGAAAGAATTGACCAGGGCCGAGTTACGCAACCGCTCCACCCATGGGCCCAATAGGGCTACTATGAGGAAACTGGGCAGGAAGACCCCAATTGTGGAAACCAAAGCCCCCGGTAAACCACCTATCAGGTAGCCGATGAAGGTAAGCGAAGAAAGGACGGGCCCAGGCGTAATCTGTCCAACGGCTATGGCATCAATTAACTGCTTACGGCTCAGCCAACCGTAGCGTTCCACTACATCCCTCTGGATGAAGGCATAAAGGAGCATGCCACTGCCGAAGAGGAATGAGCCAGTTTTCAGGGAAAAAAGCGCTAACTTAATGAGCTTATCCCAGGAAGAAGGGCTCCAAGAGATGAAGGCAACAGCCGATAATAAGAGGGAGGAAGCGATAAAGGAAGAGGGCAATTCGTAGAGGAAAAGAGCGGCCAAGCCGGAAGCAAGGAGGATTAAGAGCTCATGGATTCCGCAAAAGGATGCGGCCAGGCAAAGTGCAGCCAGAAGAGCTGCCTTCCAATCCCGTATAGCCGATTGGCCAAGCCTATATGTAGCAACCAAAATTACAGCCATTACGGCCGGGGTTACCCCGTAGAAAAGCACTGCGATTTGAGGCAAATCTCCGAACCGCCTGTAAAGCCAAGCGAGGCCGAGGGTGAACAAAAAGGCCGGGAGGATGAAGCACACCCCTCCGGCCACAAGTCCGGCCAAGCCCGCCCTCGCTCGCCCTATGAAGCAAGCCATCTCTACAGCATTAGGGCCTGGAACGAGGTTAGTAACGGAGAGCAAATCAAGGAAATGCTCTCGGCTGAGCCAGCCCCGTTTTGTAACTGCCTCCTCTTCCATAAGGGCGATGTTAACCGCAGTCCCCCCGAAGCCAATTGAACCGAGCCTGAGGAAGAGGCCGGCTACCTGGAGAATTTGGTTTAAATTTTCTTTTTTGACCATTTACCCGGCTTTCACTTGGGGCCAGCCGGTTTCATTGGCCATAAGGTATTGATGGATATCGGCAGCGGCGCGTTTGCCAGCCCCCATGGCACTTATTACCGTGGCCGCCCCTGTAACTATATCTCCCCCAGCCCAAACCCTGGGCATCGTGGTCTTGCCTGTAATCGGGTCGGCCACTACGGTGCCGTGCTTAGTCCTTTCCAGTTTATCGGCATCGGTGAAAACTAAGGGGTTGGGCCTGGTGCCCAGGGCCATTATCACCATGTCAACTTCCATTTCAAATTCGGAGCCGGGGATGGGAACCGGGCGGCGACGGCCGGATTCATCTGGTTCCCCAAGCTCCATCCGGATGCAGCGCATCCCCCTGACCCAGCCGTTGCTATCGGCCAGGATTTCTACGGGGTTGGTGAGGAGCATGAACTCAATCCCTTCAGCCTCGGCGTTTTCTATTTCCTCAGCCCTGGCGGGCATCTCCTCTCGGGAACGTCGGTAAACGATGATTACCTCTTCAGCACCAAGGCGCAGGGCCGAGCGGGAAGCATCCATAGCCACGTTCCCCGCTCCTACCACCGCTACCTTCTTCCCCACCATAACTGGTGTATCATACTCGGGGAAGCGGTAAGCCCTCATCAGGTTGACCCTGGTCAGGAACTCGTTGGCGGAGAAGACCCCGTTGTAGTTTTCTCCAGGGATGCCCATGAAGAGAGGAAGGCCAGCCCCAGTCCCCAAGAATATGGCGTCGTAGCCCTCCTTGAAAATCTCTTCCAAGGTTATGGTCTTACCCACCACGCAGTTTAGCTCAATTTCCACCCCCAAGGCCTTGACGTAATCCACTTCCACATTGACTATATCCTTGGGTAGGCGGAACTCAGGGATGCCGTACATCAAGACTCCGCCGGGGGCATGAAGGGATTCAAATATAGTCACCTTGTGGCCGAGCCGAGCCAGGTCGGCAGCGCAGGTTAAGCCGGCCGGTCCTGAGCCCACCACGGCTATTCGTTTCCCTGTTGGCTTAGGGATTTCGGGGATACGGAAACCGCGCTTTATGTCCCAGTCGGCGACGAAGCGTTCCAGCCGGCCTATAGCCACAGGCTGGTACTTTTTGCCCAGAACGCAAGCTGCTTCACACTGGGTTTCTTGCGGGCAGACCCTGCCGCATATAGCCGGGAGGTTGTTCTTGTCCTTGAGGACCTTTATGGACTCTTCCAAATTCCCCTCCCGAAGGTGGTAGATGAAGCCGGGGATGTTGATGTTGACAGGGCATCCTTCCACGCACTTTGGCTTCTTGCACTGGAGGCAGCGGGAAGCTTCCCTAAGCGCCATATCGTAATCGTAGCCTAAAGCTACTTCGTTGAAGTTGCGCCTCCGGACTTTGGGGTCTTGTCGGGGCATTTCAACCCTGGGGATTATCTCCTTCTCAGGCATTTTCCTCCTCCTCATCGCAGTTCTTCTATCATCTTCTTGGCCTCCTCCACTGCCCTTGGATCTTGAGGGGGCCCAGCTTTCAGGAATTGCTCAAAGGCTTCCACGGCCTTTTCTTTCTCCCCTCGGAGCTTGTAGATAACTCCAAGGCCGAAGTAAGGCTCTGGGAAAGATGGCTTGAGCCTGATAGCCTCTTCCATCTCCTTTAATGCTTCATCCAAGAGGCCCTTTTGGATATAGGCTGCTCCCAAGAGGTAATGTAACTCGGGGTCATCAGGCTTGATTTCAAGGCCTTTGCGGTAATAGCGGATTGCTTCTTCAAGCTCGCCTTTTGTGTAATAGGCGGTCCCGAGGTTGGTCAATGCTCCGAGGTGTCCGGGGTCCAGGGAAAGGGCCTTGTTGTATGCTTCAATGGCTGGCTCAATCTGCCCAATCTGGAGGTGAGCGTTCCCAAGGAGGAAGTAAACTTCAGGGCCAGAAGCCCCAGCTTTTATCGCTTCTTCAAAGGCCCTGATAGCCCCTTGGAAATCGCCTGCATCCATTTTGGCTTTTCCTTCTTCCATAAACTTCGCCGGATCGGGCGGATGGCTTGCGCAGCCTACGGCAATCGTCAGGATTACGGCCAGGAAGAGAAGTTTCCTCATGCTTTCCTCTCCATCAAGTAGAATTGGGTTTCTGAGGGCAAATTCTGGCCTGTAACCTTGAGGGTATCAATGGGCTTGGGGGTGGATATGCCTAACTCCTTGAAGAATTTCTCCACCGGATTGAGCTTAAAAGCCAACCCTTTCACGCTGTAATGCATGGGGATGACTATAGCTGGCTCAAGGAGCCGGACAATCTCCGCTGCTTGTGCTGGCCCTATGGTGGAAACCCCTCCCACCGGGACCAGGAGGATGTCTACGTGGTCCAATGCTTCAAGCTGGTCCTTATCGGGGATGTGCCCGATATCTCCCAGGTGGCATATGCTTATGTTTTCAAAGTCAAACAGGAAGGCCACGTTCTTGCCCCTCTCTTTCCCCTGACGGGAATCGTGGTAAGTGCGGATTCCGGTTATAAAAACGCCCTTTATCTCGTATTCCCCTGGGCTGTCCAAAACCTTCGGCTCCCCCTTCACCTTCTCCCAGTTGCCATGGCCTGGGTGGTAATGGCTTACGGTTACGATATCGGCTTTGAGCGGGGGTAGTTCAAGGCCAATGGATTCACTGTAGGGGTCGGTGATTACTGTAATCCCTTTCTCCCTTATCCTGAAGCACGAATGGCCAATCCAAGTTATTTCCATCACTCCCTCTCCACGACCCCTCTTATGAGCTGGCGAAGGAAACGCTTGAAGCCTGTCTGGGCCATATCCAAAGCGAAGTGGATGGTATCGGCTATGGATAGGCCTAAGAAAGCGAACCAGAAATATCGGTTACGGAGGACCCCGAGGGTTGGGTTCCCCGAAGGGAAGGCAAAACCAAGGATGAAAAGGGGGAACATGATGTAAAGCACCCGGCCGATGGTCCCTACCACCGGCAGGTGCGAGAGCCAGTGACGGTGTGGGATTAGAAGGCCGTAAGGCTTAACCAAATGCTTTATCGGGCCAAGCTCGGCCAGAACGCCCCTTGCCTCAGCGTAATCCCAATCCGGATGGATTAAAGTCCCCATAGCCATTCCGCCCGAGACGGCGAAGAGTGGCAATTTCCAGAAAATAACCCCTACCGAAGCTGTGATTCCAGCCGCTAACAAGCAACTTGCGTCGTGAACTTTTTGCGAAGGCATTTTAAATCAACCTATAGGCTGCTCTCCCAGCTTCGTAAGCATCCCCTCCGTAAATATCGTTAACCACAATCACCGGGAAATCTTCCACGTATAGGCGCATTACAGCTTCGGCTCCAAGGTCCTCGTAGGCGATTACTTTTGCCTCTTTTATCCGGCTGGCAATTAAAGCGGCCGCTCCTCCTAAAGTGGCAAAATATACGGCCTTGTATTTTTTCAATGCCTCTTTCACTTGAGGGGAACGTTCCCCCTTGCCAATCATGCCCTTTATCCCGGCCTCCAGCAGTGGTATGGTGTAGGGGTCCATTCGGCCGGAGGTGGTAGGGCCCGCCGAGCCTATGGGTTTGCCTGGCGGGGCCGGCGAAGGCCCCATGTAGTAAATTACTTGGCCTTTGGGGTCAAAGGGCAAGGGCTCCCCTTTAGAAAGGGCCTCTACGAAGCGCTTGTGGGCGGAATCCCTTGCCACATAGATTATGCCTGTAAGCTCTACTTTGTCCCCTGCCCTGAGCTTCTCTACAATCTCGTCTGTAAGGGGCGTGTAAACCTTCATGGCTCCTCCTCAGATTACGGCTTCTTTGTGCCGAGCACTGTGGCATTGGATGTTAACAGCCACAGGCAAGCTTGCTATATGGCACGGGGCCACTTCGGCATGGACAGCCAAAGCCGTTACTCTACCTCCGAAGCCCTGGGGGCCAATTCCGAGCTTGTTGACCCTCTCTAAGATTTCCCTCTCCAGTTCAGCCATTTCCGGGTCTGGGTGAGGCTGACCAAGGGGACGCAGGAGGGCTTTTTTGGCCAAGTAGGCGACATACTCAAAGTTTCCGCCTATGCCTACCCCGATGATTATGGGGGGGCAAGGGTTAGCTCCGGCCTTTTCCACAGTGCTGACTACAAAGTTTATGATTCCTTCGCGGCCGGCGGCGGGGGTAAGCATGGCCAGGGCGCTCATGTTTTCGCTTCCCCCGCCTTTGGGGCAAACCGTTATTTTGATTTTATCCCCGGGGACGATTTCCGTGTGGATTATGGCCGGGGTATTATCGCCGGTATTCTTGCGGGCGGAGAAAGGCTTATCCACCACGCCTTTGCGGAGGTAGCCTTCTTTGTAGCCTCGTCTTACCCCCTCGTTTATGGCCTCGTAAAGATTACCCCCCACGATGTGGACATCTTGGCCGAGTTCCAAGAAGACTACGGCCAAGCCTGTATCTTGACAAAGTGGGAGTTTTTCTTGAGCGGCCACTTTGGAGTTTTCCAGGATTTGGGAGAGAATTTCCTTACCTAAGGGGGATTCTTCCTTGGCGAGAGCTTCCTCTAAGGCTTTGATTACGTCTTCTCCGAGGTAAAAATTAGCCTCTTGGCAGAGGCGAGCCACGGTATCGGTTATAACACTGCAGTGGATTTCCCGCATGGTTTCCTCCTGGCCCACGAACTTGCCTTCAGATTATATCTCATATTTAGCCCTTTGTCCAGCCTTTACATTCCATAGAGGTTTTG
>JAPWUT010000187.1 GCA_028275425.1 Anaerolineae bacterium
AAGGGAACCCTTACGTTGTAGAAGTAAACTGCAATCCGGACCTATCCCCCGATGCCGGATTTTACAGGGCAGCCAGAGCTGCCGGCTACACCTACACCGAAATGGTAGTGCGCATCTTGCGCCTGGCCGTAGAAGGTGTATAATACATGGTAGAGGAAGCGAAGGAAGAAGACGGTCCACAGCTCCTTGAAATCGTGAAAGAAGCTGGGGTCTTCAAGCCCATTGAAATTGAGTGCGTTGAAGAACTGTGGAAGGAATACCTGGCGGAGGGCAAAGCAAGCGGGTACGAATTTTTGGTCTACCGTGAGAATGGGAGAGCGATTGGTTTTATATGTTTTGGCCCTCGCCCGTTGACTTTTGGAAC
The DNA here is from genome assembly GCA_028275425.1 of Anaerolineae bacterium. GTDB lineage: Bacteria > Chloroflexota > Anaerolineae > SpSt-600 > SpSt-600 > SpSt-600. The sequence continues at coordinate 365 of JAPWUT010000187.1, forward strand.
CTTTGACCTTTACTGGATAGCATTATCCTCTGAAGCCCGCCGGCGTGGGATAGGAAGGCTACTTGTGGCAAGGATGGAGGAGGAAGTAAAAAGGATGGGGGGAAGGCTAATCCTGGTGGAGACTTCGGGAACTCCTTTCTATGCACCGGCGAGGAAATTCTACGAAGCCTGTGGCTACCGCCTCCAGGCCACAATCCCCGATTTCTACGCCCCTGGCGATGACCTCCTAATCTACGCAAAGCGCCTCTAAACCTGCGGCCCCACATGTCAAGAAAGCACGCAAAAGCCAAGGCCAGATAAAACTTGACTTCCATCCAAAGCTGTGGTATAATTCACATCAGAATTTGAGTGCTTTACTATTTAAGCCTGAATAGGAGGAGCGATGCCAGCTACTATTTCACGTCGCCGGTTTCTGGGCCTGACGGCTGCGGCAGGGGTTGTGGCCGCCTTAGGTTTGCCCCTCTTGAGGAAAGAAGCCTCTTCGGCGGAAGAGCGTCCGAAAGCCCGCTATGCCCTTATCATAGACACTACTAAGTGCACAGGATGCGGAGCGTGCATAGAGGCCTGCCGCCAGCGCAACAAACTCCCCGAAGGCTTAAGCTACATCCGCCGCATCGTTAAGGGGAACGAGCGCAATCCATGGTTCCTCATGGTTCAGTGCCAACACTGTGCCAACCCGCCTTGCGCTACCGTCTGCCCCACCCACGCTACCTACCGGCGGGAAGACGGCGTGGTGTTGATTGACCCACGGCTCTGTGTGGGTTGCAAATACTGCATGCAAGCTTGCCCCTATCAGGCACGCATATTTGACGAAAAGCGGGGCGTGGCGGATAAGTGCTGGCTTTGCCTGCCATGGGTCTTGGGTGGAGGGCTTCCAGCTTGCGTGGAGGCTTGCATCCCCGGTGCCCGCATCTTCGGCCGGGCTGATGACCCGCAGAGTGAGGTCGCCCAGCTAATTGCCTCGGGCCGGGCTAAGCCTCTCCACCCCGAGTTTGGCACTGAGCCCTCAATTCTGTTTTACATCATACAAGAAGAGTGAGGTGAGCGATGCAGACGGCATGGGGTTGGCCTATAGCAATTTATCTCTTCCTGGGCGGTTTGGGCGCCGGTGCGCTTTTGATCGCCGCTGCCTTTGAATTCAGCGGTAAACGGTACCAATATGATTTTTGCCCCACTGCTTTAGTAGGCGCTACAGTCCCAGGCCCACTGCTTATCTTAGGCACTCTCTTGCTCATCTTTGATTTAGGAGCAGGCCGGCGTGAGCCTTGGCGTATCCTCTACATGTACACCCACTTCTCCTCGGTGATGACTTGGGGCGTTTGGTTGCTTACTCTATTCATCCCCGTTGCCCTGATTTATGGCTTTCTGGAGATTTTGGATGCCTTCCCGGCGACCCGCCAGTGGCTTAAGAGCCGACGTTGGCTGCGCTGGACGGCTTTCCTCTGGAATCTCCCCTTGCGCCAAACTAAGCGAATCTTTGCTGGAGTCGGAGCCGTTCTCGCCATCGGTGTCGCTACTTACACTGGCATCCTGATTAGTGCTGTCGGTCCGGCCATTCCCTTCTGGTCTACCTGGGTCTTGCCTTTCATCCCCATCCCGATGCTTCCCGTCCTTTTCTTGGTCTCAGCTATCTCTACTGGGTTAGGACTGACAGTGGACTTGGCAGCGACTTTGGCCCTCGGTTCCGTAGAACAAAGGCTAAAGAGTTTGCCTTGGATTCACCTGGCCCTTATAGGTGCAGAGACTCTTCTACTGGGCATGATGCTCATTACTGCGCTAATGGCCGGCGGTTCAGCAGCCAAATCGGCTCAGGAGATTATCGCGGGGAGTTACGCCATTGTCTTTTGGTTCCTCATCGTCCTGCCTGGCTTCATCTTCCCCTTCGTCGTCCACGCCTACGCAATCGGGTTGGGACGTCACTCTCCGGTCTCCGGAGTGGGGTCCGGAATGGGCATCGTCATCTCCGGTCTTTTCTTGCGTTACCTAATCCTAATTAGCGGCATCCCGGCCGCGTTGTGAAGGAGGAAGTTATGTTGCCTTCTCACTGGCCTAAGTGGACGATTATACTCATCGCTTTAGCGTTGGCTGTTTTTGCCGTCTTCTTTGGCTTGGTTTTGGAACCTGTGGCGCAGGCAATGATGCCCCGGCCCACCCCAACGCCTATTTTGCCGATGCTTCATTACGCTGCCCCGCAGTCTTGGGACTGTATCTTTTGCCACACAAACTATGAAAAGCTTCGCCAGTTTGTCGCTGATGAGGCGAAACTGGAACGGCTGTGGATTGACCCCGCGGACATTTATTCCACCCACGGGCGCTTGGGGTGTGTGACCTGCCATAGGGGAACAGGAAATACTCAGGATGTAGCTTTGGCCCACCAGGGGCTTGTCCCTAACCCTTCCGACTACCGAGAAGCAGCGAAGGTATGCGTCATTTGCCACGGCAACGTGCGGACCGATATCCCGGAAAAGCACATCCATACGCCTCACGAGCGAATCCTGAAGGGAATCCGGGAAGGTTGGGAGGTATGCGCCTGCAGCAACTGTCACGGACCAGTAGCCCATGGGGAGAAGCCTCTCGCCTCTCATGAGGGTCTGGCAGCTTACTGTATGGATTGCCATCAAGCAAAGAACGTTCCACCGGAGCGGCTTAAGTGTTCAGGGTGCCACATTGCTCCACACGATATCGCACTGGATTGTGAGACATGCCATCGCTCCACCCGGACCTGGAGCAATGTCCGGCTGGCGGTCCATCCGGTGGAATTGACTGGGGCGCATGCCCAATTAGCCTGCTTTGACTGTCACAAGAAGCCTAACTTCAGGGGATTGCGCTACGTCTGTAGCGATTGCCATCAGCGGCCACACACCTTCGGGGACGAGAACTGTGAGCGCTGCCATACCTCGGAGGGATGGAGAAAATAAAAATTTGTGAAAAGGAGGGATAAAAAATGAAACGCTGGTTCAGTTTTGCGATAATTGCTTTAACAATTATCGCCATGCTATTGGCGGGCTGTGCAACGCCCGTGCCCACGCCGACGCCTACTCCGATACCGCCGACGCCAACTCCAGTGCCGCCAACCCCAACACCTACTCCGGCGCCGCCAACACCTACACCTACGCCGAAAGTAGATGAATTCACGCTGCTGGCAAATTACATCACTGAAAAGTTCGCAAAGTGGACCCCGGTTATTGAAGCTAACAAGCTCTATGAGAACTTGACCGATGGTGACCCTTCCAATGACCCATTCATTATTGACGTCCGCAAGCCTGAGGACTACGCTAAAGGCCACATTAAGGGCGCCTACAACATCTTCTGGAAAGACATAGTTAAGAGCGAAAACCTTGCGAAATTGCCCAAAGACCGCCAGATTGTTACTTATTGCTACACTGGACATACTGGCCAAGTTGCGGCCACTATCCTTATGCTCCTGGGGTACAATGCGGTCAACTTGAAATTCGGTTTCATGGGCTGGACTAAGAACGACGCGGCTTTGGGACAGCCTCGCTTCACTGGGCCTGCAGGCTATCCGGTTGAGACAGAGCCTCACAAGTTGACCGAAACTTACGCCCCGCCGTCATGGAAGACAGGCAAAACTGACCCAGTGGAAATTGTTTTAGCTCGTGCCCAAGAATTAATCCCCAAGTGGACCCCGGTTATTGAAGCTAACAAGCTCTATG
>JAPWUT010000188.1 GCA_028275425.1 Anaerolineae bacterium
GGCCAAAAGGGCGCTAATCACTGTCCCAATGACCACAAGTGCGCCTATGAACCAGCGGGTCTGCACCACCATCTGGTGGTACATCTGGTCAAAGCGCTCGTTCATGCGGTCAAACCGCTCATTCATCCGGTCAAACCGCTCATTCATTTCTCTCCTTAGCTCCTGGACATCAGCTTTGAGGTCGGCCATGTCGTGCTCAAGGATGTCCAGGCGGGAGAGGATTTGGCGGTACTCATCTCTTGAAATCGCCCTCTCCTCCAGCACGCTTGTAAGCCAAACGGCAAAAGCATCCACTACTTCATTCCCCCAAGCCTGCCTCAAAATGGGAGGAACTTCCAAGGGCCGCACTGCCATCTCTACCTCCTTAGCTTTGCTTACCGGACAAATTGAGCTATGGCCAAAAGGGTGCTAATCACTGTCCCGATGACCACAAGTGCGCCTATGAACCAACGGGTCTGCACTACCATCTGGTGATACATCTGGTCAAAGCGCTCGTTCATGCGGTCAAACCGCTCATTCATCCGGTCAAACCGCTCGTCCATTTCCCGGCGCAATTGGTCAAAGCGATCATCCACTTCTTTGTGCAATTGGTCAAAGCGTTCGTTCACCCGGTCAAATCGTTCATTCATTTCCCTCCTTAGCTCCTGGACATCAGCCTTGAGGTCGGCCATGTCATGTTCAAGGATGTCCAGGCGGGAGAGAATTTGGCGGTACTCATCCCGTGAAATCGCCCTCTCCTCCAGTACGCTTGTAAGCCAAACGGCAAAAGCATCCACTACTTCATTCCCCCAAGCCTGCCTCAAAATGGGAGGAACTTCCAAGGGCCTCACTGCCATCTCTACCTCCTTAGCTTTGCTTACCGGACAAATTGAGCTATGGCCAAAAGGGCGCTAATCACTGTCCCGATGACCACAAGTGCGCCTATGAACCAGCGGGTCTGCACCACCATCTGGTGGTACATCTGGTCAAAGCGCTCGTTCATACGGTCAAACCGCTCATTCATCTCTTTGCGCAGTTCGCTTATCTCCCCCCGCAATTCCTGGACATCAGCTTTGAGGTCGGCCATGTCGTGCTCAAGGATGTCCAGGCGGGAGAGGATTTGGCGGTACTCATCCCTTGAAATCGCCCTCTCCTCCAGCACGCTTGTAAGCCAAACGGCAAAAGCATCCACTACTTCATTCCCCCAAGCCTGCCTCAAAATGGGAGGAACTTCCAAGGGCCGCACTGCCATCTCTACCTCCTTAGCTTTGCTTACCGGACAAATTGAGCTATGGCCAAAAGGGCGCTAATCACTGTCCCGATGACCACAAGTGCGCCTATGAACCAACGGGTCTGCACTACCATCTGGTGGTACATCTGGTCAAAGCGCTCATTCATGCGGTCAAACCGCTCATTCATCCGGTCAAACCGCTCGTTCATCTCTTTGCGCAGTTCGCTTATCTCCCCCCGCAATTCCTGGACATCAGCCTTAAGGTCGGCCATGTCATGCTCAAGGATGTCCAGGCGGGAGAGGATTTGGCGGTATTCATCCCGCGAAATCGCCCTCTCCTCCAGAACGCTTGTAAGCCAGACGGCGAAAGCATCCGCGGCCTCATCACCCCAGGCTCGCCGCAAGACTGCAGGAACTTCCAATTGCCTCACTGCCATTGTTACCCCCTCAGCTTGATTATACCCCAAAATTTCTACTTGCGCCATTTCAGCTTTGGTGTCTTAGGAGCTAAATCCGAGTAATTCGGGGAGCGAATTCTCTTTTCCATCCCGCCCACAATTCCCAAAGCGAACCAGAAAGCCACAGCGGGCTTTGAACCCAAGGCTAAGGCGTCTGTCATCCCGTAAGCATGTAGGGCGATGAGGCTGCCCGCTAAACCCAAGGCGATTGCTCTCTCCCACCTATTACCTTTCACCGCAACCTGCCAGCACACCGCAAGCGCAATCCCCAGAAGCGCCAGATACGCCACCAACCCCGGAATCCCCAGGTCCAGCGCCGTCTGGAGGAAAATGTTGTGGGCGTGGGCGATGTCAGAATCAGGGGGGACAGTGAAGAGCGGGTAGAGAACCGGCACAACCCGGCGGAAGGCCCCCAGCCTGCAACCGGTGAAAGGGAAATCCTGGATGGCGTAGAGGGCCCGGTTCCAGATTTCCACCCGTCCCTCCAGCGTGATAGCCCCCACCACCTCCTCCACCGGACTGGCACTCTCTTTCCCGAAGAGGCTCTCCCCCAATTGCTGCGGGCCCAGGCGCAGAACCAACGCTCCCACTGCCAGCATCGCCAGCACGGGGAGCGAACCGCCCAGCCAGCGGGCCCAGCGGCGGCGGGAGGTGAGGCCGGCCAGGGAAACCAGGGCCAGAATCCCCGCTGTCCCACCCATCCAGCCGCTGCGGGATTGGGTGAGGAGAAGGGTGCCGGCCACCAGAGCAAAGAAAAGGAGGCTCCCCACCAGTCCGAACAGAGGGCCGATAATCGCCCGGCGGGAAAGGCGCCAGCCGGAGACCAGGGCCAGAGCCAGTGGCAAATAGAGGGTAAGTGCACCCGCCAGATGGTTCGGATTTACGCCGGGTGTTCCCTGATCCTCCGGGACTGTAGTGATCAAGTGGGGAATCCGCCCGCTCAGTTTGCCCAGTATGGGCACTTTAGCCGACCACTGGGCACCCAAAAGGCCGATACCGATGAGCACCAATCCGGTCAGGCAAAAAACTCCCACAGCCGGCGCAACCTTATGGCGCTCGTTCACGGCCATCGCCACTGCGCGGAACACAATCAGCCCCAGCATAACCCGCACCGCGTCCGGCAGCGCCGCCTCCCGCGCCGGGGAAGCCCATATTCCCACCGGGACCATCAGGGCAAAGAGCAAAAGTGCGCCGTTGAAGGGGGTGACTGGCCAGGGCTCGCCTCGCACCGCCCAGCGCAGGAGCCACCAGACCCCCAGCACGGCCAGTGCGGTTGCCGTCCAGCGGGGGCGGACGGTGGGAAACATCAAGAACGGCGCCGCCGCGCCCGCCACCAGCCACTCCAGACTCAAGATACGGCGAATACTTTCCTTTAGCCTCATAGTGCAATGGATGGGGTCTTGGACGCTCAAAGTGGCCCGCCGGCTGCTTGCAAGGGGATGAAGTGGAGGAGGCGTTTCCCTGTCGCGGCGTGTCTACTGATGATACACATCCTGATCGGCCAGGAGCTTCACCGCACCCTCACATGGATCTCCTCGGCCCGGACTATCTCGGCCGCGTACCAAGCGCAGGCTTTCACATCCTCGCTCTCTAAGTCGGGATAGTATTTTTCCACGATCTCCTGGAAAGAGATCCCTTCCTGAATCAGGCCGATGACCTCCTCCACGGGGATACGGGTGCCAGCCACACAAGGCTTCCCGAAATGCACCTTCGGATCGATGACGATTCGTTCCCGATAATCCTTTGCGCTTTGCATCTTCTCCTCCTCACGTCTCAGTATGATGGGGATGTCGAGCCGGACCCGCATCCGAGGATCACCGCGTATCCGGGCTTCACCACCGGGCCAGCGAAGGTGATGTAGGCCCGCTCTACTTTCTTCTCCCGTAGCTCCCGATGGAGTTCCCTCCGGTCGGGGTTATGGGCAAGCAATTGGCCCCATAGTTCCCCCGTCGGTGTTTCCTCGGTAACCAGGAAAGCCAGCCATTGGCCGGTATACCGTTGCTTTGCCTGTTCCAGACTTATCTTTTCCACACCTCATCTGCTCCTGGGTGCCCGGCTCCTTCCACAACACCGCCTCAGGAACGATCAGTTCGCCATAAAGCTTATGAAGTAGGTTAAATTTGCCGATAGGCGCCAAATTGATCAGCGGGGAAGCGTTGCCGACGATACTCATAGACGTCCAAGTTCCCTCAGCGTGGATAGCTCCTCTTCATAGTCTTCGGGATAGTAGTGGACAGGGATCCCCCTGCTGCCCAGCGATTGTTGGAAGGCCCAAACGGTCATGCCCGCCATTTCACGAGCCTTGCCAAAAAAGAGCTTGCCCAGCTGAAAGAGATGAATAGCCAACTCGCATTTTA
>JAPWUT010000189.1 GCA_028275425.1 Anaerolineae bacterium
AAAGGGGAGAAAGAGAAGGCTATTGCTGACTTCAAGAAAGCGCTGGAATTGAGCGAGGACCCTATATTCCAGCAAGGGGCGAAGCAAAAGCTGAGGGAACTCGGAGTAGAGTAAAGGTGTGTTCCAAGCTCGGCGGGCATTTCCGAGGGGCCAAGGGGTTTGGGGAGTGTGCCTTTCCGACCTAACCCCATGACCCCCTTCCCTGCGAGGGAAGGGGGAAAATTTGGCGGGGTTCGGGCCGGGGGAGAGGTCAGCCTACGAGTGGGACCCAGAACGCTGGCAAACCCTCAGCCAACGAGGGTGGGGAAAGGGGGTGGAGGGGGCTGCGCCCCCTCCCAGGGGGTTTGGGGGATGTGCCCCCACAAAACCAAAATTAGGGGCGAATCGCCCACATTAGCCACCCCGCCACGAGTGGGACCTTAAACGCCGGCAAACCCTAAGCCCACGAGGGTGGGCAAAAGGGGGTCCAGGGGGCGAAGCCCCCATGGAGTGGGCTTGCGCCAAAGGCAAATGTGTGCTATGCTTTCAATGTAAACTCTCGGAGAGGCGAAAGCCTATGGTTAAACTTGTGCTAAGTTGGGATATAAAGCCGGGCAAAGAGGGGGAATACTTTGACTTCGTCATGCGGGAGTTTGCCCCAACCTTGATGAAAATGGGCGTCCAAATCGTGGAGGCTTGGTATACCATCTTCGGAAACGGCCCCCAGGTAATAACCGGAGGACTGGTGGAAGAGGATACCCTCAAAAAATTGCTGGAAAGCCCAGAATACAAGGAACTTAAGGAACGCCTCGGGGAATTTGTCACCAACTTCCAGCAAAAGGTTGTCTCAGCCACCGGCCGATTCTACGTCTAAACAGTTGAAACCCTCCCAGGATGCCCTTCCTTACCTTCCACGGCAAACTTTTGACCCATGAATCGCTCCACAACCCAAACCCCGGTCAAAAGGTGCTTCGTGATGCGAGCGGTTGTGAATGCAACCGGCCCCTGCGCTAAAGCCGCCGGAAGGATAAGCTGGTCAGCTAAGTGGGGATCAAGAGCAGCATCGGTCTCCATGTAATCCAAGAATTCCTGAACTGCCTCCTCGGCTACCTTCTCCGCAGGCTTGCCCCTCTCACCAAGGGAGGTGAAACCAGCCAAGACATTTTCAAATTCGGCTAACAGGAAAAGGCAGGAGCCTTTCCCCGGAGAAGGGGCTTTCACTACCTCTATCTGAGCCTCAAAGCCGCGGCGACGGAGAAGCTCAACGGCGTGCTCCTTCTGCCTTAGGCCCACGTGGTCCGGCAGGTTGGAGTAAGCCGAAATTCCCCTTATCCTCCTGAGCTTTCCCCTCCTATCCAGCGTTATCCCTTTAATCTGCGCCCCGCCATGGATGGTAACGCTTATCTCTCCTCCCCCTACCGGATACCAACCCCATTGCTTGAGCTGAGCTTCGGCCCGGATGCCCATTCGGGCTAAGGTTGGGAAAAGGACTTGCTGGACGTAGTGGAAGGGAGGGCTCCAGGAGACGTGCGTCCCCCCTTTGAGTGTGAGGGTGGAAGTGCCCTTGGCTAAGGCCAGGGGCAGAAGCAGAGTTTGCAGGACCAGGGTTGTGGCTCCGGCGCTCCCGCCTTTCCTGGCCTCGGTCACGTCAAAGAAATAAGAGCCGGGCTGAGGAGGACGACGCGGCCTGAACGTTAGCTCCTTTGACCCCAGCTCTGCCCCACTAAGCTCGGCCTGACAAATTTTGGCAATGGCCATAACCCCGGTGAGGTGCTGAGCTTGGAGGCCAGGGTTCGGCCGGCCAGCCCTTATGTTCTCTATCCTCACCGGCTCCTGCAGGATTGCCGATAAGGCGAGGGCCATCCTCAACACTTGCCCTCCACCTTCCCCGTAAGAGCCGTCTATCACAACCATCTCTCCCTCCAGGCCATGAAAGCGGTTACAAAGGCCAGAGTAGCCAGGCTCAAAGCAAGGCCAATTTTGAAGGAGGCAGGGGAAAACTTGAAGGCCACCTGATGCTCCCCCGCCCCAAGCCGGACAGCCATGAGAGTGTAGTAAGCTCGGAGGAGCGGGGCAGGCTTGCCGTCTACCTCCACTCGCCAACCTGGGTAATAGTTCTCGCTCAGCACGAGGTAACCCCCGTTCTCCAGAGCACATTTTATCTTAACGACCCCAGGACCGTAGTGCAAATCCAGGACGGAATCATTCGCTCCCCTGGGGAAATCGGAAGCCGGTGCTCCGCTCAAGAGCACGACTTCGGGGTCAAAAGCGGGGGAGGAGAGGGCCTCAAGCTCCTCGCCCTCGGGGACGCTTACCGCTCGATAGGCCAGCCTTACCCTGGGTAGGAAGTAAGGGTTCTCTCGGAACCTGAACTCGGCCCCTTCGGGGGAGGCAGGCTCTACGATGTATCGGACGTTCAGAAGGCCCAGAAGCTTGAGCGCTTGCTCGCGCGGCAATCGGTCCACAAGGGCGAGGAATTCCTCATACCTTCCGATTGTGAGGGGGTCAAAGACCCCGGCGTGGTCAATGGTCCTGGCTATCATGTTGGTCTGGGGAATCAGGGATTCCCGAAGCTTCATCCAGTAATCCAAAGTGGGCGGGCCGAAGCGGTCAAATCGGAAGAAAAGGTTGTATTTTATGTGGTAATCGTCGGGGCCGAAAGTGTAAATGCGGAAGAGCTCGCCCTGGGCACCGAAGGCCTTGGAGGATTGGGTCGGGCTGTGGAAGATGGCAGGGTCAATTAGGGGATGGAAGCCCCAGCCGTAAGCCAGGAGTTCGGCTTCCAGGAGGAGTAAGGATAAGTAGGGCCTGCGGGGGAGCAAGTCCAGAGCAATCACTGCCCCGATTGAAGCGAAGGCCAGGGTCACTGCACTACGGACGAAGGAGGGCTTGACGCCTGGGAGGAAAGCCAGTACTAAAGCGGCAACCAAGAGGCCTGCTGCCCCCGCCCCCATCCGCCTGAGGGTGGCCGGAGGAAGGGGTTTTCCCCTGATGGCTTCGGCTCCGAAGCCGGCAAGGACGGCCATGGAAAAAGAGAAGAGGAGGAGGAAGCGGGCCGGGGCCCGGAAGAAGCTCAGGCCTGGGATGTGGCGGTAGAGGAAGGGGAAGAGAGGGGTATTCTTGCCCAGAGCAAGGGCGATTGATAGGGCTATGAGGCAGAGGAAGAAGGCCTTTACCCTCTTGGCCTGCGGGCGCAGGAAAGCCAAAGCGGCCAGAAGGAAAACCAGGACCCCGGTGTAGGCGCAGTCCTCCCAATAATTGGCGTAGCCCCAGTAGCCATCCCTTGCCGGGTTACCGAACAAATCGGGCATGAGGAAAGAGAGGATTTTCCAGGGCCAGAGGGAATAGGTTAGGGCAAGCTCCTCCGGGATTCCACCCTTTCTTCCCGAATTGAGGGCAAATTCGGCAGTGGGGATGAACTGAACTGCGGCCAGGAGGATTGCCAGAGCAAGGGAAGCCAGGAACCATCCCCCCAGCCCAACCCCCTTTCTTTCAATTGCCGATTTCCAGATGACCAAAAGGGCCGAGAGGAGCAAGGTGTAAGACCAGAGCTGGACATGGCCAGCCAGGAACTGGACAGCTATCACTACCCCTAAGGCGATGGCTGCTTCGGGGCGCGGCCTGGAGCACAGCCTCCAAGTGAGCAAGAAGACCAAGGGGAGCCAGGCTGCGGCGTCAACCATGGTAGGGAAATGCAGCCTTGAGACCAAGAAGCCGTTCCCCATGTAAGCCAGCCCGGCCAGGGCTGCGGCCTCTTTCCTCAATCCGAGGCCCAAGGCGCAAAAATACATTAAGGCGCCGGCCAGCCACAGGTGGAAAGCCACTTCAAAAGTCAAGGCCTTCTCAGCTGGGAAGAGGAGGTAGAGGACGAAGAGCGGGTAAAAAGGGGCGGCTTGGTGGTTAGCCAGAAGCGGCGAGCCGCTTCCGGCATGGGGGTTCCAAAGCGGAAGCATCCCCTGGCCGAGCAGCGCCACGGCCAAGCTGCGCCAGGGGTAAAACTGAGCGATTGGAATCCCCCAGAAGATGACCCTGCCCTG
>JAPWUT010000016.1 GCA_028275425.1 Anaerolineae bacterium
CATAAAAGATGCCGATTGGCTCATAAGGTGCATTGAGGAGCAGATGGCACGCAATATCCAGCTCAAAGGGGAATTTTACCTGGCCGATGCCCTCCAAATCATGATAGACCAAGGAGCCCGCTTCATCACCCGGCCGGTGAAGGTCTGGAAGGACTGCGGCAAGCCCGAAACTTTGCTTGATACAAACCGCTACCTCTTGGAAAAGATGGGGAGCAGTTACCCGGCAACGCAGGATTCAATAATAATCCCGCCTGTCTATATCGCTCCCTCCGCCAGAATAAGCCGCTCAATCATCGGCCCTTATGTCTCCATAGCCGAAAGGGTGGTGGTAGAAGAGTCCATAATCCGGGATTCCGTAATCAATGAAGGGGCCTTCATAGAGAGAGCAGTCCTGGCCTTCTCCCTCATAGGCTCTGAGGTCATTTACCAGGGGACTTACCAGCAACTAAATGTTGGCGATTCCTCTCAAGTGAATGCGGGGACATTTGAGCTGGAAAGCCTGTAAGGTGGAATGCCTTTCAAGTTACAAATACCCCCAGGAGCCTAAGGCTTTTTCCATAGGGGATAGAAGGTGCGAAGTGGAGGAGGTGGAAGGCTCCTTCCTAACCCCCGAAGGCCCTCTCTTTCGGGTCAAGGCCGGCGGCAAACGCTTCTCACTCCTTTACTGGGAGGAATACGATGAATGGTTTGTTAAAGAAATTTAAGCTGATTGCCCTCATTTTCTTGGCCATATCGTGCGTTAGGGGGATGCCGAAGCCTGCGCTTTGGAACGGAGTAACGCCAATTGGGGAAATTCTGAGGGAGCCGAAGGCTTGGGCGGGCAAGAACGTCAAGATACTGGCTTACTATCGCTGGTTTGACATCTTCGGAGAGGCAGGGAGCGGCCCGCCGGTGACCAGAAGCGATGTGGCCTTCGCCGACATAACCGGCGCCATATACGCAACCCGTTGGGAAAACCCTGGCCTTTCCCCTCAAGATACCGACAGGCTATTCCTCTTAGAGGCTGAGGTTAGGGTTAATCCAAATGGCCTCCCCTATTTGGAGGTAAGGAGGACCCAAGAGGTTGATGGCTTGCCCAAAGGTGTGGTCTTGAGGGCAGAGCTTACGGGAGGAGTAGCCGGGTTTAGCCGGGAAATACTTTTGGCCGAAGACGGCACCGCCCTATACCTGGACCGCAAGCTAAACCAGCATGCTCGTGCTAAGGTGGAGGCAAAGGCAGTAGAGGAAGCCTTGAGGCAAATCCGCCCGCTCCTGGGCCAAGAGTTAGGCAAACCAGTACCCGATGGCTTCACCTACACAATCTACGCTTGGGAAGGGGATAAAATCCGCACCTTAACCTTGCATGCGGAGACTGCCCCGGAGAACGTGAAGCCTTTGCGTGAGTTCTTGAATGAACTGTTCTTCCAAACATTCCAACAAGGAGGATGAGCCATGAGGGAATTCACGGCCAAGCGGATAAGGGAGATACCTCCTTCGGGGATAAGGCGGTTCTTTGATATCGCCGCTACCATGAAAGACGTCATCTCCCTGGGGATAGGGGAACCCGATTTCGTGACGCCGGAGCCCATTATTGAGGCTGGGATAGCTTCCCTGCGCCGGGGCGAGACTCACTACACTTCCAATTCCGGAATCCTTGAATTGCGGCAAGCCCTATCCCAACACTTGGAGAAACTTTACGGAGTAAGCTACGACCCCGAGACCGAAATTTTGATAACGGTCGGGGTATCGGAGGCGCTGCACATTTCCCTGCTGGCTACGGTGGAGCCAGGGGAAGAAGTCATCGTAGTGGAGCCATGCTTTGTGGCTTACAAGCCGGCGGTAATCTTTGCCGGTGGGGTGCCGGTGGTGGTATCGGCAAAACTTGAGGATAATTTTGAGGTTTCGGCTTCTCAGATTGAGCCGAAGATTACACCCCGGACCAAAGCCATCCTCTTGGGTTACCCCAATAACCCAACGGGCGCAGTAATGAGCCGAGAGAAATTGGCCGAAATCGCTGCCCTGGCAGAAAAATACGACCTCTTGGTAATCTCCGATGAAATTTATGACCGCTTGGTCTACGGAGTTGAACACACTTGCTTTGCCTCCCTGCCGGGGATGAAAGGAAGGACGGTGCTCCTTGGAGGCTTTTCCAAATCCTACGCCATGACCGGCTGGCGGATAGGTTACGTGTGTGCTACGGCGAACATCATGGCCCAGATACGCAAGGTGCATCAGTATGCCATAATGTGTGCCCCCACAACTGCCCAGGTAGCGGCTCTTGAAGCCTTGCGCTGCGGCGAGGAATACGTGCAGAAGATGGTGGCGGAGTACGACCGGCGCCGTCGCCTAATTACCAAAGGACTTAACGATATCGGGCTTGAGTGCTTTGAGCCAAAGGGGGCTTTCTACGCCTTTCCATCCATAAGGGCGACTGGCCTAAGCTCAGAAGAATTCTCGGAAAGGCTCCTCTACGAAGAGAAGGTAGCGGTGGTGCCGGGGAACGCTTTTGGAGAATGCGGGGAAGGGTTTGTCCGCTGTTCTTACGCCACTGCTTACGAGAAGATAGAGGAGGCGCTGGAGAGAATTGAGCGGTTTGTCAAACGAATTCGGAAGTAGACTTAACCGTCGGGGAGAGCGCTTTGGGGCAAGAGTAAATGAAGGTCTACTTCACCTTTCTCGGTTGCAAGGCCAATAGGAGCGAGCAAGAGGCCTGGGAGAGGGAAATCGTGGCCTTGGGCCATGGGCTTGCTTCCTCCCCCCAAGAGGCCGATTTCATTGTAGTCAATACCTGCACCGTGACTGGGGCCGCCTCTCACAAGTCCCGCCAGCTAATAAGGAGGATGCATCGCCTGAACCCCAAGGCTAAGATAGTGGTTACGGGCTGCTATGCCGAAATTGCCCCGGAGGAAGCCTCCTCCATTGAAGGGGTCAGCTTAGTGGTGAAGAACGCCGATAAGGAATTCCTCCCCCAAATCCTGGCCGGGGCAAGAGCCCCTCATGCTCTCCCCCTACCCCCATCCCCAGGCAATACCAGGGCTTTCGTCAAAATCCAGGATGGATGCAATAACTTCTGCACTTACTGCATCATCCGTATAGCGAGGGGACGGGAAAGGAGCCGCTCCATCCCAGACATTGTGGAAGAAGTCCGAAAGCTGGCCGAAGTCGGTTACCAGGAGGTGGTGCTCACCGGAATACACCTTGGGGGTTACGGCCGTGACCTCGGGGTTGACCTCGTAAGCCTTGTGAAAGCATTGCTCAATGCGACCCCCATCCGAAGGCTGAGGCTTTCTTCGCTGGAGCCTTGGGATATACCCCCGAACTTCTTCTCCCTATGGCAGGACCCAAGGCTGTGCCGGCATTTGCATCTTCCCTTGCAGAGCGGGTGCGATGAGACTTTGAAGAGGATGGGGCGGCGCTACACCACAGCTCAATACGCTCGCCTTGTGGAAGAAGCCCGCTCCTCTATCCCAGATTTAGCTGTAACTACCGATGTCATGGTAGGCTTCCCGGGGGAGACAGAAGAGGAATTCCGCCAGAGCCTTGAGTTCATAGAGAAAATGCAATTTGCCCGCATCCACGTCTTCCCCTACTCCCCTCGCCCAGGGACACCGGCTGCTTCCATGAAAGGCCAAGTTCCGGGGAGAATCAAGAGAAAGAGGGAGAAGCTCGTGGCCGAAATAGGGCGGCGGAGCGAAAGGGCCTTCCAATCCCGCTTCCTGGGCCGCACCATGGAGGTCCTCTGGGAAACGCCAGAACGCCACGGTGACCTTTACCTCTGCTCCGGCCTCACCGATAATTACATCCGTGTCTTTGCCTTAAGCCCGAATCCCCTCTCCAACGTGATAACCCCCGTGCGCCTGGTAGCGCTCAGGGAAGAGAAGGGGGGCGATTCTGAAGAAGGGCCTGAAAGGGGAGTATGGGGAATACTGGAGGAGGTAAAGGAAGGCCAAGCATGCGTGTCCTGATGGTTTCCAAGGCCTGCGTCCTCAAAGCTTACCGCAAGAAGCTTGAAGAGCTGGCCAAGCTTGGGGTTGAAATGTTCCTTGTGGTCCCCAATTTCTGGCGGGATGAGAGGGGGGTCTTGCCTCTGGAAGAGGGCGCAGAGGGCTACAAACTTCTGGTGGACAGCCTCGCCTTCAACGGCAACTACCACCTCCACTTTTACCTCCGCCTCCCGTTCTACATGCGCACCGTCCGGCCAGAGTTGGTCCACATTGACGAAGAGCCATACAACCTGGCCACCTTCCAAGCCATGGTCCTGGCTAAGAGGGCAAGAGCCAAGGCCCTTTTCTTCACTTGGCAGAACCTCTACCGCCTTTACCCCCCGCCTTTCTCCTGGTTTGAGCAATACAATTACCGAAAGGCCTCCTGGGCCATCGCCGGGAACCGAGAAGCCATGGAAGTGCTGAGGCGCAAGGGATACCGAGGAGAGATAAGCCTGATACCGCAGTTTGGGGTGGACGAAGAAACTTTCAAGCCTGGCCCTGCCCGGAAAAATGGCGGCCCCTTCACTATAGGCTATGCGGGAAGGCTTGTGGAGGAGAAGGGGGTTCACCTATTGCTCAAAGCCATGGCTGGGGTAAGAGGGGATTGGCGGTTGCTCATTTTGGGTACCGGGCCGAAACGCCAGGAGCTGGAGAGGCTTGCCTCTGAGCTGGGAATCTCCGAGCGCACCTCCTTCCTGCCCTTCCTCCCCTCCTGGCAGCTTCCCGATTTCTACCGCCAGCTTGACCTATTGGTCCTCCCTTCCCTTTCAAAGCCCAACTGGAAGGAGCAGTTCGGGCGGGTATTGGTGGAAGCCATGGCCTGTGAGGTTCCGGTCATAGGTTCCACGTGCGGAGAAATCCCCAACGTTATAGGAGATGCAGGCTTGCTCTTCCCCGAAGGGGATGCGGAAGCCTTGAGGGATTCAATCCTCAGGCTCATGGCCGATGAAGCCCTGCGCCTTCACCTGGCGCAAAAGGGCCGTGAGAGGGTTCTGGAAAGGTTCACCCAGAAGGTGATAGCTTCCCAAACTTTTAAAGTATACTGCCAAATCCTTGAGGAGGGATGAAGATGGCTCTTGCTCCTTCGTCTAAGATTGGGCTTGACGGCAACAGCCCGCTTGAGCCGACAGGCTGCCCTGCTCCTCAAATGGCCGAGCCGAGAATCATAGCTGAGACCGGGACCAGCATGGTTCGCCTCAATTTCATCCTCGGCCCGTGGAGTTCTCCGGCCGACCGCTCCCTCTACTGTGGCAAGACATGGTTTGAGACTTTTGACGCCATAGTGGATGGGCTTCTGGCCAAGAATGTGGCCATATACGGCCTTGTAGGCTTGGAATCTGTAAAGCCTGGCCCTGGAGATAACTTCCGCCGTAAGACACCAGGCCCCGGAGCTGAGGATTGGCTCCGGAGATATGTGGAAAACGTCTACACCATCGTGGAGCACTTCAGCGACCGAGTGTGGGTTTTTGAGCTGATAAATGAACCCAACAACTGGTTCGGCGGAACCACCAGCCTCTTCCACCCCTACTGGATGGCCCGAATCCAGAAAGAAGTATACCTTGTTGTCAAGCCAAAGTTCAACGTCCGCATAATCTCTGGCCCTATCCTGGCCCACGACCTCCCCACAGGGGCCGATACCGGAGCATCATACTTGCGCCAGATGTATTACTACGGGGTAAGGGAACTGGGATGGGGGGAAGTGAAAAGCTCCCTCGGCTCCTACCCGCTTGATGGAGTCGGTTACCACCCCTACATAGGCCAGACTCGGGACAAAAGCCCGGATTACATCCAAGCGACCCTGCGAACTTACCTCAACGCCATCTGGGAGAGCATAACCCTCTACGAGGGGAAATCCCCCTCAACCCGAATCTATGTCTCAGAAATCGGGTGGGATTCGGAACAGGGGGACGATTTTCAGGCGGCGGCGATGGCAGCGGCCTTCTACACCCTACTCAAGGATGAGAGAGTTCAAGCCGCCGTATGGTTCTGCCTCAGGGATTTCCCTGGAACTACCAAGGGCCTCTACACCCAAGCTGGCTTTGGCACTCTTGCCCGCAAGCCGATATATTACCGCTTTCAGGAGTGGGCCAACATTTCCCGGAACCCGGCCCTTCTGGATGTCCCGGTGCAAGTAGGGAGGGATGCCTCCGGCCGCATCTATTGGCCGATAATTGAGTGTTACCTTAGGCACGGGGGTGAAAAGAACCTCGGCTTGCCATTTGACAACGGTGGTGGGGTGCCGGTCCATCGCTGGGGTAACGGTTGGGTCCAGGATTTCCAGCGGCCAGATGGCTCCTTCAAATCCATCATAATGCTCAGGGACGGAACTTCAAAGGCTTACATCCTCTACGGGCCCATAAGGGATTACTACATCTACGAAAAGGGCGGAGCAGAAGGACCACTCGGCTACCCTGTGGAAGACCCCTCTACCGACGAGTGGGGATTGCCCAAAGTTCGGTTTGAAAGGGGCATGATTGCCTTCAGGCCGATGGCCTTTCTGGTTTGAGGAGAGCTCCGTAAGCCAGCATCGTGTAAAAGGCCAAGATTGAGGCCAGGATTAGGCCGTAAAGTCCGTCTTTGTAGCCCTCAAGCCGGATGTAGCGCCGCCAAAATTCCCTCACCGGCATGGAGAGGGGGCTCCAAACCTTAGCCCTCATCCCACGCCTCCGCAGAGTCCTGACCTCAAGGGGAAGGTAAGCTTTCTGGCGGGAGATGAACTCCCCCCAAGTTCGGTAATTGTAGTGGATGAGGTGGTTGCGGAGGTAGCCGGTTTTCCCCTCCATCACCACAATCTCATGCACTTCCCAGGCCGGGTCGTAGTGCGCCGCCTCCGGACGCAAAAGGCGAAGCTGGTAATCGGGATACCAGCCGCCATGGCGTATCCAACGGCCACAGATGTAGTTCTGGCGCGGAACCCACCACCCGGAAAACCCTTCCTCCCCTGCCGCCTCCCGAACCTCCGCAGCCAGCTCTGGAGGCACCCTCTCATCGGCATCAACGAAAAAGACCCATTCCGTCCGGACCAGGCTGAGGGCATAGTTGCGCTGGTCGGCATAGTTTTTGAAGGGGTGCAAGAAGACCTGAGCCCCCAGAGTCCGGGCGATTTCCACCGTGCGGTCGGCGCTTCCCGAATCCAGAACCACAACCTCATCGGCCCAGAGGAGGGTTTTGAGGCATTCGGCTATGTTATCTTCCTCGTTCAGGGTCAGGACCAAGGCAGTGATTCCCTTCATTGGCTCAGGACCCCTCTTATGGTTTTGTAAGTTTCCAGGCGTCTGCTCAGCTCCTCAGGGCTTATGAGCCCCTCCCTCGCCAAGCGCGAATCCCTCATGGCCCAATAATTCAGGCCTAAGTTCACCAATGTTCGGAAAGCCTTCACGAACAGTGGGCCCTTGTGCTTGGAGAAGAACCGGTAGCGGCTCTTCCAAAGCTCAACCATCGCCTTTTCCGGAAAGCGCGAAGTGCTCTTGGCGATGTGATGTATGACCTCGGCCTGGGGGACGCAGTAGATACGCCAGCCCGCCTTTTTGAACCGAAGGCACCAATCAATCTCCTCACAGTAAATGAAAAAGCCTTCATCCATGAGCCCGACCTCTTCCACAGCCTTGCGGCGGACAAGCATGGCTGCTCCGAGGGGGTGGTCTATGGCAAAGGGCTTCCCCTTCCGGTAGAGGAAGCCTGGATAGCGGCCGTTCAGAGGAGAAGAATAGAGGCGAGGATGGGTTGGGAAAAAGTCAAAGAAGGTCTGGACAAGGCCGGGGAACTTGAAGGCTGAGGGCTGAATTGAACCATCGGGGTTGAGAAGCTTGGGCCCGACCAACGCTGCCTGGGGGTTTTCCTCCATGAACTTCACAAGCGTTCTGGTCGCCCCAGGGAGGACTTCCGTATCGGGGTTGAGGATGAAGAAGTAATCGGGTGGGGAAGGGGAGGCCAGAAGCTTTCGCATCACGAAGTTATTGGCCGAAGCAAAGCCTATGTTGGCCTCGTGGGCGTGGAGCTTGACTTCGGGGAATTTTTCCTTTACCATTTCCGGGCTTCCATCGGTTGAAGCGTTGTCAAAGACCCAGACTTCTCCTCCCACCCCTGAGGTGGCGAGGTCGGCTAAGAGCGTCTCAAGGCAGCGCTCAAGGTATTGGCGAACGTTGTAGCTTACGATTATCGCAACCAACATCGCTTTTGGGTGATTATAGGCCAGGCCCAAGCTTCTGCCAAATTTTAAGGTTCCAGGGCTTGCCCCCGAGGCCAAAGTGTGGTAAACTAAATTTTGTAGGCAAGGCATCAAAAGGCCAAACATTTAGTATGTTATGTAAAGAGGGGGAAATGCTCAGGTGTCCTTATTGCGGAAGCACCGAATCAAAAGTGACCGATACCCGCCACAGCCCCAAAGGGATAAGGAGGCGGAGGCTTTGCAAAAACTGCGGAAAAAAGTTCACCTCCTACGAAACGGTCATGGCCACCCCTATGGTGATTAAGCGGGATGGCCGGAGGGAAGAATTTGACCGGGAAAAGCTACTGGCCGGAATCCGCAAAGCCTGCGCTAAGAGGCCCATACCCTACGAAGCCATTGAGAAGTTAGCCGATGAGGTTGAGGACAAAATCCGAGCCATGGGCAAGGCCGAAGTCCCAAGCCGCCTCATCGGCCAGATGGTCCTGGAAAAGCTCAAAGAGCTGGACGAAGTGGCTTACATCCGCTTTGCCTCGGTTTACTTGCCCTTGGAGGATTTGGAAAGCCTGAAGAAGGAGATTGACAAGCTTTTGGGAGGAAGGTGATGGTAAAAGTTGAGCCGGCCCTCTGTTCTTACTGCGGGGGATGCGTGAGCCTTTGCCCCCAAAAAGCCCTCTCCCTGGCCGAAACAAGGCTTACGGTCAGCCAGGCCTGCAACGATTGTGGCCTGTGCGTGAAGGCTTGCCCAAGCGGGGCATTGTCCACCCCGAAATTTTCCCCAAAGGCAAACCTCTCGCTCTCTCCCTACTACGATGTTGTAGTGATAGGAGCGGGGCCGGCCGGTTCCATGGCTGCCCTTCACGCTGCCCGCGGTGGCGCCTCGGTGCTCCTGGTGGAAAAACGCCAGGAAATAGGAAGCCCGGTCCGCTGCGCCGAAGGAATCTCAGCCGAGGCCTTGCTGAGGTTCTTTGAGCCCATGCCTTCCTTCGTGGCCTCAACGATAACCGGCGCAGCCTTCTACTTCCAGGATGGGAAAGGCTTTAAGCTTTGGAAATCGTTCCAGGGCGGGCAAGGATTCATCCTGGAACGCCGAATCTTTGACCGCTTCCTGGCCGAAGAAGCAGCCAAAGCCGGTGTTAGAGTTGTGGTCAAGTCTCCGGCTACCAGCCTCATCCTGGAGAGAGGAGAAGTGAAAGGCGTGAGGGTTCAGCTGGCTGGGGAAGAGAGGGAAGTGGAAGCGAAAGTGGTAATAGCTGCCGATGGGGTTGAATCGGAAGCCGGCCGATGGGCCGGAATAGATACCACGCTCCCTCCGAAAGAGGCCATTTCCTGCGCCCAGTTCCTCCTTTCGGGGATTGATTTGGACCCATCCGTCACCCTCTACTACCTCACCCCTGGGTTCGCCCCTGGTGGTTATGCCTGGGTCTTCCCTAAAGGGGAAGGTAAGGCCAACGTTGGCCTCGGGGTGCAAGCCAACTTGGCCAAGGAGCCGGCTCTAAACTACTTGGTCCGGTTCATAGATTCCATCCCCGCCCTCTCCCGAGGAAGCCCCGTAACCTTAATCACCGGATTGGTCCCCTTGCGCCCGCTGGAAGAAATCGTAAGGCCAGGGATAATGCTGGTAGGGGATGCGGCCGGGCAAGTTGACCCCCTAACTGGAGGAGGGATACCGCTGGCCATGGCTGCAGGTGCGCTGGCCGGAGAAGTAGCCGCGGGCTTCGTCCGAGGGGAGAATTCACTGGAGGAATATAAGGTCCGCTGGGAGGAAAGGTGGGGAAAAAGGCTCAAGAGGAACCACCGGCTCAAGGAGCAATTCCCGCCAGAGGAAAGGCTTGGAGAGAACTTCCTGCGGCTTTTCGCCGCGGCCACTGGAGCAGTAAAGTAAAGGGAAGGAGGTGCGAAAATGGCTCTGAAACTTTCGCCTGCCGCCATCGCTGTACTCAAAAAGCGCTATCTGCGGAAAGATGAGAAGGGGAACGTCATAGAAACCCCGGAAGAGATGTTCCGCCGAGTAGCTAAAGCCATCGCCGAAGCAGAGGAAAAGGGGAAGGAAGAGTGGGCCGAAAAGTTTTACCAGTTAATGGAAAGCTTGGACTTCCTACCCAACTCGCCGACAATCATGAACGCGGGCACCCCTATCGGGCAACTTAGCGCCTGCTTCGTAATCCCGGTGGAAGACGACATGGCCAGCATCTTTGAAGCGGTGAAAGCTACGGCGCTTATTCACCAGTCAGGGGGGGGAACAGGCTTCAGCT
Source organism: Anaerolineae bacterium (assembly GCA_028275425.1). GTDB lineage: Bacteria > Chloroflexota > Anaerolineae > SpSt-600 > SpSt-600 > SpSt-600. The sequence goes on from JAPWUT010000016.1 coordinate 10,386, forward strand.
TCTCCCGCCTTCGCCCCAAGGGCGATGTGGTCCGCTCCACAGGGGGGATTGCTTCCGGCCCTGTAAGCTTCATGCGCGTCTTTGATACCGCCACCGATGTGATAAAACAGGGCGGGTGCCTCTCGGCCAGAACATGGGTCCGCACCCCCAATGGCCTTCAAAGGCTAAGCTCGTTTCTCAACGCACCTCCGATGGGGGAAAACCCCGTGCATCAAGAAGTGCTGGGGCGTGATGGATTTGAGCCCGCTTTCCTTGCCCAGGACAACGGTATGGCCGAAGTTTACCGCATCAAGACAGATCTGGGCCTATGCTTGGAGGCTACATATAACCACTTGATTCGGGTGGTTACAGAGGATGGGCAAATCGGGTGGAAGATGGCGGAGGAAATAAGGCCGGGCGACTTGTTAGTGGTGAGACTGGGGGGTTATAGCGGATACGATGCTCCTTTGCCGCCTTGTCCTCCTCTCATTTTGCCGGAGAGGATGAATCCAGATTTAGCCGAATTGGTGGGCTACTTTATCGCCAGCGGAGGTCTTTCAACTTTGAACGGGAAGCCGGAACGTTTGGCCTTCTCGGTACCTCATGACACTCCGGACGTAGAGAGGTGGCTTGAAGAGACCCTACGGAAGTTTGGCCTGAATCCAGTTAGGGAGAAGGACAATAATGCTTCATCGCTGATTGTGGTGCGCAGCGCAGCCTTGGCCGAGTGGTGGCAAAAGGCGGGGCTGGATAAGAAAGCCGAAGTCCCCGTTGCCATTCGCACAGCTTCCCCGGAAAGCCTTCGGGCTTTTTTGAGGGGACTTTTTGAGGGCAATGGAGACATCTTGCCAAATGGGCAAGTCCGCCTTTCCAGCATTTCCAAAGAGCTCATTGAGCAAGTTCAACAGCTCTTACTGGCACTTGGTATCGTCTCACAGGTTACCGAAGTGGAGCGTAAGGGCAATGGGCTCGGGGCAAATCCTCGCTATGAACTAAGGATTTCCCACAGGCCAAGCTTGCTGCTTTTCTCCAGGACGATAGGATTCCGAAGCGAACTCAAAAGGCAACGCCTGGAAGAACAGCTCTCTGCTGAAAAGCTGCAGCCGATGTTAAAGGATGAGCCTGTGAGGGGAGACTACGTCTATACCCGCGTCACGGGTGTGGAAAAGGGCAGGGCCTATACAATGGACATAGAGGTAGTAGGCTCTGAATTCGTGGCTAATGGGTTCTTAGTCCACAACCGCCGCCGTGGGGCTAACATGGGAATCCTCCGAGTTGACCACCCCGATATCCTGGAGTTCATCTCCTGCAAGGAGAAGGAGGGGGCATTCGCCAACTTCAACATCAGCGTAGCCATTACCGAACGGTTCATGCAGGCTCTAAAAGAGGATGGGGAATACGAGCTTGTGAACCCCCGCAACGGGGAAGTGATCAAGCGCCTCAAGGCGAGGGAAGTTTTCGCCAAGATTGTAGAAGGGGCCTGGCGCAACGGCGAGCCCGGCGTCATTTTCTTGGACCGAATAAATCAGTTCAACCCTACACCGCATCTGGGGCAGATTGAATCCACTAACCCCTGCGGCGAGCAGCCCCTATTGCCCTATGAATCGTGCAACTTGGGCTCCATAAACCTCTCCCACATGGTGACCGATGACGGCCAAATTGATTGGGAAAAGCTGGAACGCACGGTGAAGCTGGCCGTCCGCTTCTTGGACGATGTCATAACCGTGAACAAGCTACCGCTCCCGCAGATAGAAGAAGCCACCCTAAGAACCCGTAAGATTGGCCTTGGGGTCATGGGCTTCGCCGATATGCTCATAAAGCTGGGCATACCCTACGATTCAGAGGAAGCCCTAAGCGTGGCCGAAAGGGTAATGGAAGCCATCGCTTACTGGAGCAAGGAGGAATCGGTAGAGCTGGCGAAGGAGAGGGGGCCTTTCCCCGCTTTTGAAGGCTCAATCTACCCCCAAGGCAAGCTGCCCTTCCCCGAACCCAACTCTTCCTCTTTTGATTGGGCCGGGCTTGTGGAGCGAATCAAAAAGTATGGAATCCGCAACGCTGCCACCACCACAATCGCCCCCACAGGAAGCATCTCCATCATAGCCGGATGCTCCTCAGGCATTGAGCCTTTGTTCGCTCTGGCCTTCACCCGCAAGCACATCCTGGATGAGGACTCCTTCCCCGAAATCAACCCCCTCTTTGAGAAAGTGGCCCGGGAGCGGGGGTTCTACAACCTCAAAATCATGAGGAAGGTGGCAGAAACCGGCCGTATACAGGACATGGAAGAAATCCCGCCCGACGTGCGCCGCATCTTCGTCACCGCTTTAGACATAGCCCCTGAGTGGCACGTCCGGATGCAAGCTGCATTCCAGCGTTGGACCGATAACAGCATCTCCAAGACGATAAACCTGCCCTTTGAGGCCAAGCTTGAGGATGTAGAGAAGGCCATCCTCTTGGCTTACGAGCTCGGTTGCAAAGGAGTGACTGTGTACCGCGACCGCAGCCGGGAAACCCAAGTCCTGAACGTAGGGGTTGAGGAGAAGGTGGAGGAGGTGAAGGCTGCCCAACCAGGCCTTCCTGGCATCCTCTCCCCTCGGCCACGCCCGCTCATCACCCGCGGCACTACCGAGAAGATACCCCTGGGCTGCGGCCGCAACCTCTATGTCACCGTCAACGAGGACCAAGTCGGGCTGTGCGAGGTTTTCCTCCAAGTGGGCAAATCGGGTGGATGCGTGGCCTCTCAATCGGAAGCAATAGGAAGGCTTATCTCATTGGCCTTGAGGAGCGGGATAAACCCCCAGGCCATAATCAAGCAGCTTAAGGGGATAAGGTGCCCGGCCCCCACCTGGCACAACGGTGGCCCAATCCTCTCCTGTGCCGATGCTATCGCTAAGGCTATGGAAAGATACATGAAGGCCCAGAAGGGAGAGGAGACGACCGCACCGGCAGCCGTGCCGAGCTCAAAGCCCACCTCTGCGGTTGATTTTGGCCTCTCACCCGAATGCCCGGAGTGCGGAAGCCTCCTGGAATTCAGCGAAGGGTGCGTCATCTGCCGGAACTGCGGCTACTCCCAGTGCGGATGAAAGACAAGCAGGAGCATTACAGGGCTCTTTACCGGAAAATCAAGCCTGGCTGGAAGCCTTCCACCCAGGTTTACCAGGAGCTTGTGGCTTCCTACCTCAATCCTGAGGCCAAATTGCTGGACCTGGGCTGCGGGAGGGGAGGAATCGTTGAACGCCTACACCCTTTGGCCGGGCTGACGGTTGGAGTGGATGCCGATTTAGCCTCCCTGCGGGAGCACAGAACGCCATCCATCCCCAGAATCCAGGCCTTAGCCGAGGCACTCCCCTTCCCAGCCCAGACCTTTGATTTGGTGATATCCAGCTGGGTCCTGGAACACCTGGCCGAGCCGGAAAAAGCGTTTGAGGAAGTGGCCCGGGTCCTTAAGCCCGGAGGCCGCTTCATCTTCCTCACCCCCAATTTCCTGCACCCGATTCCTCGCCTTGGGTGGGCGTTGAGCAAAGCCGGGGGACTACTCCAGAAATCACTCGTGGCCAGCCTCTACAGCCGCCAAAGCCAAGACGTCTTCCCACCCCATTACCTGGCCAATACCCCGGTGAGGATTGAGGAAATCGCTTCCAAAGTCGGCCTTCAGAAAGCTTCCGTGCGCCTCGTAGAAGACCCCACCTATTTAGCCTTCGGTCCCTTGTCCTTCCGCCTGAGCGTGCTTTTAGAGAAGCTCATCCCGGCTGGGAGGAAAGTCCACATAGTGGGTGAATTCAAGAAATGAGGCCTTCTTCCAAGCTCATCCTCTTAGCCTTTGGCCTATCCGCGATAGCCGCTTTCCTGAGCCTTCCCCCTCACGATTTCCTGGGCAAATCCTACTTTGTAGCATCGGGGGTTTGCCACCGCCTGCCTCAGCATTCCCTATTCTTCGGTGGGAAGCAAAGCCCTCTGTGCGCCCGCTGCACCGGAAATTACCTCGGCCTTTTAGTCGTTTCCCTCTTCCTGGCCCTGAGGAGAAGGCTGAATTCCAGCCTGTTCCCTCCTCCTGGCCTCTTAGTCGTCCTGGCCGCTTTCGTCGCCCTTTGGGGGATAGATGGCGTGAACTCCTTCGCAGAGTTCTGGCAAGGGGAGCCGTTGCTTTACCACCCTTCTCAAGAGCTCAGGCTGATAACGGGCGTGTTGAACGGTCTGACCTGGGGCTTCTTGTTCGTCCCCTTCTTCAATTCAGTTGTCCTCAAAAACCCGGCTCCTCGCCGCAGCCTGGAGAACTTCGCCGAACTGGTGCTTAATCTGCTTGTGGGGATAGGGCTTGCGGCACTTGTCCGAACCCAATGGCCATTCTTGCTTTATCCTCTGGCCTTACTGAGCCTTGTCGGCCCGCTAATCCTTCTGGGGGCGATAAACACAATCTTGCTCAAGCTGGCCTTCAACTTCTACCCCGAGGGAATAGAAAAAGGGGGAGAAATCATCCCCCTTTTCCTGGCAGGTATTGGCGTTGGCCTATTGGAGATATCCACCCTAAACCTCCTTAGGGCCACGATTGGGCTTTAAGGCTTCCACTCCTTCCCCGGATACTCCTTACCTTCAAGGTGAGCGATGTACTTTTCGGCCTCCATAGCGGCGATGGCCCCGGATGCGGCCGCCGTCACCACCTGAGCCAAAACCCTCTCCTGGACATCCCCGGCGGCAAAGACACCCGGCACGCTGGTGTGCATAGCCCTATCGGTAACGATGTAACCCTGCTCATCCAGCTCAATTTGCCCTTGGAAGAGCGAAGTATTGGGCACATTGCCGATGTAAACGAAAACCCCGTCCACCTTCAGGAAAGACTCTTCCCCGGTCTTGAGGTTGCGGACTTTTACCCCCTCCACCTTCTCCTTCCCCACGATTTCGGTCACGACAGAGTTGAGGATGAACTCAATGCGCTCGTTCTGGCGAGCCCTCTCCTGGATTATGGCTTCGGCTCGGAACTGGTCCCTTCTGTGGATTATGTAAACCTTGCGAGCGAAGCGGGTGAGGTAGAGGGCCTCTTTGAGGGCGCTATCCCCTCCTCCGACCACTGCTACTTCCCGGTCCTGGTAGAAGAAGCCATCGCAAGTAGCGCAGAAGGACACCCCCCGGCCTACGAATTCCTCCTCCCCTGGCACTCCGAGCTTCCTCGGGGAAACGCCAGTGGCTATGATTAAAGCCTTGCACTGGTAATCCCCGGAGTAAGTGGTAACAGTGAAGGGGTGTTCCTTGAGGTTTACGCTGAGGACTTCGTCCATTTGGATTTCGGCCCCGAACTTCTTAGCCTGCTCCTGCATCAAGCGGGTCAACTCCAAGCCGGATATGCCCTCTGGGAAGCCGGGGTAATTCTCAATCTCGGCTGTGAGGGCTGCTTGCCCGCCTACGGCCCGGCCTGTAATCACCAAAGTTTTGAGTTTGGACCTGGCAGAATAGATAGCGGCGCTCAAGCCGGCAGGCCCTGAGCCTATGATTATGACATCGTAAAGCTCCATGCTTACTCCCTCCCTGTTATGCTTTCCACGGCCTTGATTATAGCTTCTCGGTCTGGCATGCCGAACTGGCGGTGCACAACATTGCCTTTGCCGTCAAAGACCAAGAAAGTGGGGAGGGCTCTCACCGAGTAGCGGTAAGCAAGGTCACGGCCTGGCCTTGCTGCGATATCCAGCCTGATAAGGGAAGCCTTCCCGGCCAATTCCTTCTCCAGCCCATCCACGATGGGCTTTGAAAAGAGGCAAACGCTTCAGGTATTGGAGAAGAATTCCACCACAACCGGCTT
>JAPWUT010000190.1 GCA_028275425.1 Anaerolineae bacterium
TCCGGTAAGACAGTCCGCATTGGAACGAAGTCCATCCGCTGTGAGCCACTGATGGTGCGGATTTTTCAGTTGGGTGGCCCCTTTTTCCGCGGATTCCTCACCTTCACCACTAAGGAAACGGCCTGGCTGGCTCAGAAAGGGCACGACGACTTCCTCTTAGCCTATCCAACGGTTCAGGCGAGCGATTTGCGGATTCTGGCTGACCTGACCCGGGCTGGGAAGACGGTCCGCATGGTGGTGGATTGCCCGGAGCATCTGGAGGCACTCTCGTGGGCCGGGAAAGAGGCGGGGGTTGTGATTTCCGCCTGCCTGGAGGTAGACCTGGCATACCGGCCTCTGGGCCTGCCAATTCATCTCGGGCTACGCCGTAGCCCAATCCGCACTCCGGAACAGGCGCTGGCCCTGGTGGAATTTGCGCGGCGACTGGAAGGCGTCCGGATAGACTCCCTGATGGGCTACGAAGGCCACATAGCTGGAGTACCGGATGCAGTGCCAGGGGCCGCGCTGAAGAATTGGCTGCTGCGGACGCTCAAGGAGCGGTCAGTGCGGGAGTTGACCTGCCGTCGGGGCGCCGTTGTGCAGGCTCTGCAGGAGGCCGGAGTGGAACTGAAGGTGGTCAACGGTGGGGGGAGCGGCAGTTTGATTTCCACTCTCCAGGACCCCTCCGTGACAGAGGTCACTGTAGGGTCGGGGTTTTATGCACCGGCGCTGTTCCACCATTTCGCCCAAGTCTCCTACCGTCCGGCGGCCTTCTTCGCCCTCCAGGTGGTGCGCCGACCAGCGCCTGGCATGGTGGCCTGCCAGGGGGGAGGTTACGTGGCATCTGGGCCCGCAGGGCCAAACAAACTCCCCCTTCCCGTCCTGCCTCCCGGCCTTCGCTACTTGCCCTTAGAGGGAGCGGGCGAAGTTTCAACCCCTCTCCTCTTGCCCAGAGATTGCCCGGAGCTGCATTTAGGAGACCCAGTGTTCTTCCAGCACGCAAAAGCAGGGGAATTGTGCGAGCGGTTTAACGAGCTGTATCTGCTCAAAGGTGGAGAAATCGTCGGTCACGTGCCCACCTATCGGGGCGAAGGCATGTGTTTTTTATAAGTCCCAGCCAGGAGAAAACAGCCATGAAAGAAGAAATCCGCCGCACATTGTTTTACATTCGCTACGCTATGGGCAACTTCGCCAACACCATTGCTTACCAAGTCTTCGGCAACCGCATCCAGTTCTACTACGTGGACATCCTGGGGCTGAACGCCGCGGTGGCCGGCATTATCTGGACCATCTACGGAATTTGGAACGCCGTCAACGACCCGCTAATGGGCCAGATTTCCGACCGGACTCGCTCGCCGATGGGCCGGCGTGTCCCCTACGTCCTCTTCGGGGCTATCCCCTTGGGCCTCTCATTCTTCTTCCTCTGGACGCCGCCAGGGCGCAATCCCGCGGTCCTCGCAGCATACTTCTTCATGATGCTCTTCATCTTTGATGGCATCTACAGCCTCACCTGGGTCGCCTACACCTCCCTTTTCCCAGAAATTGCCACCACCGTGAAGGAGCGGGTCAACCTCTCCGCAGCGCGTGAGGTGCTGGCAGTCTTCGCTTTGTTGCTCTCCTACATCCTGGCCCCCATCTTGGCGGAGACGGTAGGGTACGTCTGGATGGGCGCCATCATGGGCACCTTGGTCGCCACCGGCTACTTGATTTCCATCATCGGGGTTCGGGAGCGGCCGCTTGCAGAAGAGGAGAGCACCGTCGGCCTGCTGCAATCACTGAAGATTGTCCTCTCCAACGTGCCTTTCCGCTGGTTCCTGGTGGCGAACATGGCCAAAGAGTACATCTGGCTGGTCCTGGGCGCGACACTCCCCTTCTGGCGCAAATACGCCTTGGGCATCCTTGGCCCGACGGAAGTGTTCGGGATGCGGATGAATCCGGGGGATGCGGAGGCCATCCTGCTGGGGTTGCCGATTCTCCTTACCGCACCGTCGCTCCTGCTCTGGCGGCCGATTGTCCCTCGGCTGGGTTACCGCCGGGCCTGGATTTTGGCCAGCTTCGTATTCATCCCTGGCCTCTTGATAATGACCTTCGCTAACAACTTCTACTTGGGGCTTTTGGGGACAGTCCTGGCTGCGCCGGGGTTGGCAGGTTCCATGATTATGCCCTTCCCCGTCCTCTCGGAGATTGTGGACTACGACGCGGCCCGGCACGGCTACCGTCGGGAAGGAATCTTCTTCGGGATGAACGCGGGGATTATCAAATTGGCCTTCTCCGCCCAAGGTGTGCTCTTCGCCGCGGTGATGTCCGCCGCCGGATACATCGCCGGAAGTGATATCCAGCCTGCCAGCGCCGTCTGGGGCATCCGTTTCCTCATCGGCATCACCCCTATCATCGCTTGCCTCATCATCGCCTACTGCATGTACCGATATCCCTTGGGCCGGACCCGCGTGGTCCGGGAAGAACTTGTTCCAAGCAGCGATTAGACAATGGTCAACGATTAACCTTCCTGGGTCCGAAGCCTGTCTACAAATCAGGCCGAACCTTTCGGGGTAAGGTGCCTAAGGAAGGTCAATTTCACTTGGCTAAACAGGAGGGACTATGCCACTTCCAAAGAAAGGTCGTCCCAAAGAGGAAATTTTTGCCGAACTGGAGCGATTCAAGGCCCGCGACATGGACTGGCGGGCCGGGAGGGTGTGGGCCTACGTCTACAATCCGGGGGACGAGGTCCGCGAGGTGGTCAACCGGGCCTACACTATGTTCCTCACCGAGAACGCCCTGGACCCCACCGTCTTCCCCAGTCTACTGCGGCTGGAGACGGAGGTGGTGCGGATGGTCGCCGACCTGCTCCGGGGAGACGAGAACGTCGTCGGCCACGTAACCACTGGTGGGACGGAGAGCAACATGCTGGCAGTGAAAACAGCACGGGACTGGGCCCGGGCACACCGCCCCGAGGTCACCCAGCCGGAGATGGTGCTCCCAATCACCGCCCACGCCTCCTTCCACAAGGCCGCCCACTACCTGGGCGTCCGCCCCGTGGTGGTGGAGACGGACCCCCGGACGTTCCAAGTAGACCCCGAGGCGATGCGGGCGGCCATCACTCCCAACACCATCCTCCTGGTGGCTTCGGCCCCCAACTGGTCGCAGGGGGTGATAGACCCCATCGCCGAAATCGGGGAGTTGGCCCAGGAGAAGGGCCTGCTCTTCCACGTGGACGCCTGCGTGGGCGGGTTCTACCTGCCCTTCCTGCGCAAAATGGGGTATCCCGTCCCCGATTTTGACTTCGCCGTGCCGGGCGTAACCTCCATCTCCGCCGATGTGCACAAGTATGGCTACGCTGCCAAAGGGGCTTCCACAATCCTCTACCGTAACAAGGAGTTACGCCGTTACCAACTGTTCGCCTGCGCCGAGACCACTGGCTATCCTTTCATAAACACCACTATCCTGAGCAGTAAATCGGGCGGGCCAATCGCTGGAGCGTGGGCAGTGCTGAACTATCTGGGCGAAGAGGGCTTCCTGCACATCGTCCGGACGGTACATGAGGCGACCCAGCGGCTGATTCGGGGCATCAACGAGGTTCCGGAGCTGCGGGTGCTTGGCGAACCCGCAATGTGCCTCTTCTCCTTTACGTCCGACCAAATCAACATTTTCCAACTGGCGGATGCGATGGCCCGGCGGGGCTGGTACATCCAGGCCCAGCCCTCCACCCCAGTCACCCCGCGCAGTTTGCACATCTCGGTGAACTACGGGAACGCGCACCAGGTGGATTCACTCCTTCAGGACCTGCGGGAGGCGGTGGAGGAGGTGAAGCGGGCCACGCCCATTGATGCGGAGAGCATCCGGGCAATGGTCAATCGGGCGCTCCAAAGCCCCAACCCACAGGAGGCTTTCCGGCAGTTAATGGGGGCGGTGGGCATAGAGGGGACAGAACTCCCTAAGGAACTGGCCCCAATCAACGAGATTCTGGACCTTCTCCCCGACTCCCTGGCGGATGCCCTGCT
>JAPWUT010000289.1 GCA_028275425.1 Anaerolineae bacterium
GCCGAAATAATGAATGCCCTTGACCAGAGAATTGAAGAGCCAATATACCGAGAGGGAATTGAAGAACTGACCCGCGAGCCGGAGTTTTCTTCACCCGCTAAGATGCGGGAACTCTTCCGCTTCTTTTACGACGATTCCTCAATCCGCTCAATCTTGGACGAAACCCGCCTAACGAACGGAATACAGGTCATAATAGGCGGGGAAGGAAGGTGGGAAGAACTGAAAGATTGTAGCCTAATCTTGACTCGCTACGGGGTTCGCGAAAAGGCCTTGGGGGTCCTCGGGGTCCTCGGGCCTATGAGGATGACTTACGAAAGAGCAATATCCGTGGTTAGCTATGTGGCTAACCTCATGAGCGAATTGGTCAATAGACTCTTCTGAAGAAGGAGGCCGAAGATGAACGAGGAGAACCTGGAAGAAAAGGTTAAGGAGCTGGAAGCTAAAGTCTCTGAACTCCAAAGCAAAGCTGAAGAATACCTTGACCAATGGCGACGCACGGCTGCCGACTTCGCCAATTACCGAAAGCGAGTTGAAAAGGAACAGGCCGAGCAAACTAAATACGCCAACGCAGCCCTCATCGCCAAACTCCTTCCAATTTTGGATGACTTTGAAAGGGCTTTCCAAACAATCCCACCGGCCCTTTCCAAACTCACCTGGCTTGACGGAATCTTCCTAATCCATCGCAAATTCCAATACATCCTGGAACAAGAAGGGCTTAAGCCCATAGAAACGCAAGGCCAGTTCTTTGACCCTTACTACCACGAAGCTATATCCTACGAGGAAACAGACCACTACGAGGATGGCCAAATAATTGGCGAAATCCAAAAAGGTTATATGCTTCACGACAAAGTCCTGAGGCCGGCTCTGGTAAAGGTGGCTAAGAAAAAGCTACCCCCTGAGCCGCAGCCTCAGCAAGAACAACAAGAAAAAAGAGTAGAGGAGGGGAGCTATGCCGGAGAGGATACTGGGAATTGATTTGGGAACCACTAACTCTGTAATGGCGGTAATAGAGGGAGGCGAGCCTGTTGTAATCCCTAACGCTGAAGGGGATAGGCTTACACCTTCCGTAGTGGCAATAAACCCCAAAACTGGGGAGCGCTTGGTGGGGAAGTTGGCCAAACGCCAGGCCATAACTAACCCCGAAAACACCATCTTCTCCATAAAGCGCCTAATGGGGCGCAAATTCAACGACCCCGAAGTCCAGAAAGCCCGCCGTATCCTCCCTTACAAAATCATTGAGAAGCCCAACGGCGATGCCTGGGTTGTAATGGGGGACCGAGAATACTCCCCACCGGAAATCTCGGCCATGATCCTTCAAAAACTCAAGCAAGACGCCGAAGCTTACCTCGGAGAGAAAATAACAAAGGCCGTGATTACCGTCCCCGCTTACTTCAACGATGCCCAGCGCCAAGCCACAAAAGATGCCGGTAGGATTGCGGGCCTTGAAGTCCTAAGGATAATAAACGAACCAACCGCTTCCGCCCTGGCTTATGGCATGGACAAGAAGAAAGAGGGTCTTATCGCCGTCTACGACCTTGGCGGAGGAACCTTTGATATCTCCATCCTGGAAATCGCCGAAGGCGTCTTCCAAGTAAGGTCCACCGCTGGCGATACATTCCTGGGCGGGGACGACATAGACCAGCTCATAATCAACTGGATATGTGAAGAATTCAAGAAAGAGCATGGAATTGACCTCCGCCAGGACCGGATGGCCCTTCAGCGCCTTAAGGAGGCCGCCGAAAAAGCTAAAATTGAACTTTCCACCGTGATGGAAACTGAAATCAACCTGCCCTTCATTACGGCCGATGCCTCTGGCCCCAAACACCTCCAAATGACCCTAACCAGGGCCAAACTTGAGCAACTGGCTCACGACATTATCCAGAGGACTCTCGGTCCTGTGAAGCAAGCCCTTGCCGACGCCAAAATCACCCCTGCCGACATCTCCGAAGTCATCTTAGTGGGGGGCCAGACCAGAATGCCGGCCATCCAGCGCTTAGTAAGGGAATTCTTCGGCAAGGAACCTCACAAGGGCATAAACCCCGATGAAGTTGTAGCCATCGGGGCGGCAATTCAAGCTGGGGTCCTGGCCGGAGAGATTAAAGACATACTCCTTCTGGACGTCACGCCTCTTACCCTGAGCGTGGAGACACTTGGGGGAATCGCTACCCCTATAATCCCCCGCAACACCACAATACCTGTGCGCAAGAGCCAAATCTTCTCCACCGCCACCGATAACCAAACCCAGGTAGAAATACACGTAGTTCAAGGGGAGCGCCCCATGGCCGCCGACAACAAAACCCTTGGGCGGTTCATCCTGGACGGTATACCTCCAGCCCCGCGTGGCGTTCCCAAGATAGAGGTAACATTTGACATTGACGCCGATGGAATCTTACACGTATCGGCCAAGGACTTGGCTACAGGGCGGGAGCAGAAGATAACCATAACGGCCAGCTCTGGCCTTACCGAGCAAGAAATCCAACGCATGATTAAAGAGGCCGAACAATACGCCGAGCAAGACCGCCGCAAGAAAGAGCTGGCCGAAGCCCGCAACCAGGCCGATGCCGTAATCTACACTGCCGAAAAGAGCCTGCGGGAATTCGGCGACCGCAT
>JAPWUT010000191.1 GCA_028275425.1 Anaerolineae bacterium
CTGGGAGCCCAAGGTCTCCCTGGAAGAAGGCCTCCGGCTGACGATTGAATGGTTCAAAAGTAAAATTAGCCACGGTTAAGCAGAGCGAGCTGGCCGAATTTAGACATTAGGCCGCCTACAAAAACCAGCACTGCCCCTCTTAGAGGTTTTTTCCCCAAAATCAGGAGTAAACCATTAACCTTTACACGCCCGCCACGAGTAGGACCCAAAACGCTGGCAAACCTTAAACCCACGGGGGTTGGCAAACGGGGTCAAGGGGCGAAGCCCCCTGGCTGGGGTTGTGGGGTGTGCCCCGTTCACGCCGACTGAAGTCAACCTCTTTGAAAAAGGTCGGCGCAGGCCGACCTTGATTAAAGCGGGGGTGGAGGGGGTGCAGCCCCCTCCCAAGGGGTCTGGGGGATGTGCCCCCAAGAACTTTAAAATAGGGGGCGAGTTGCCCACATTACCAACCCCGCCACGAGTGGGACCCAATACGCCGGCAAACCAAAAGCCTACGAGGGTGGGCAAAACGGGGGGCCAGGGGGGCAAAGCCCCCATGGCGGGGGGTTGTGGGGGGTGTCCCCCCCACAAAACCAAAATTAGGGGCGAGTTGCCCACATTACCAACCCCGCCACGAGTGGGGCCCGAAACGCTGGCGAGCCCTCAGCTAACGAGGGTGGGTAAAAAGGACACATCCCCTTGAGAATTGCCTTTTAACCCCCAAAGAGCTATAATTTTATCCGGAAACCTTCCAACGGGAGGAGGGAATAAATGTCCGGTCACTCCAAATGGGCTAACATAAAATACCGAAAAGCGGTCCAGGACGCTAAGCGGGGCCAACTCTTCACCAAACTGGGTAAAGAAATTGAAATAGCAGCACGGGAAGGGGGCCCGGACCCTGAATCCAACTTCAAACTACGCCTGGCCATTGAAAGAGCTAAAAGGGCCAACATGCCTAAAGAGAACATTGAAAGGGCTATAAGGAGAGGGGCAGGCCTGGAGAAAGGCTACAACCTTGAAGAATTCTTCCTGGAAGGATATGGCCCCCAAGGCGTAGCCATGATGGTCCACGTCCTGACCGACAACCGCAACCGGGCCGTGGCCGAAGTCCGCAGAGTCTTCACCCGACACGGAGGAAGCCTCGGGGAAAGCGGTTGCGTTTCCTGGCTCTTTGAACCCAAAGGCTACATAACCGTCTCCACCAACGAGATGGACCCCGAGGAAATAGCTATGATAGCCATAGACGCCGGTGCCGACGACGTCCAAATCGGGGATGAGCTTGTGGAAATTTACACCAAAGTTGAAGACTTCCAGTGGGTCAAAGAGGCTCTGGAGAAGCGAGGCCTAAAGATAGAAACGGCCCAAATCTCCATGCTACCCAAAAACAGGGTAAGCCTGGACGAAAAAGGCACATTCCAAAACATGCACCTCATAGAAGCACTTGAGGACTTGGAAGACGTAACCCAGGTCTACACTAACCTTGAACTATCGGTGGAGATGGTGGACAAATTCGTGGCAGGGCAAGCAGCGTGAGAGTCCTTGGGATTGACCCAGGGTTAGCCCTAACAGGCTACGGCCTTGTGGAAGGAAACGGGCACCTCGTCCTGGTGGAGATGGGAAGCATAGTGACTTCCCCCTCTTTCTCCCTTCCCGAAAGGCTGAAAGCGCTTTACCGGGACCTCTCGGCCCTCTTGGATAGGCTTCGCCCCGATGCCGTAGCGATAGAGGAGCTCTTCTTCGGGAAGAACATGCGGACGGCCATCGCTGTAGGGCAAGCAAGAGGGGTGGCAATTCTGGCCGTGGCTCAGGCCGGAATCCCCCTGCACGAATACACCCCACTCCAGGTCAAAGAAGCCCTCACAGGCTACGGCCGAGCCGATAAGCAGCAAATCCAGAGGATGGTCTGCCTCCTCCTGGGCCTACCTTCCCCTCCTCAGCCCGATGATGTAGCCGATGCGGTAGCGGTGGCTATCTGCCATCTCCACCACCGTAAATTGGCAGCTTTGGTGTAAGGCGAGATGATTTCCTGCATCCGCGGGATTGTGGAAAAAATCGGGAAAGGCTACTTGGTAGTTAGGGTTGGGGATGTAAGCTTCAAGGTCATGGTCCCCACATACATCCTTGATGAAAGCCTCCAGCCCGGCGATTCCATCACCCTCTTCACTTACCTGTTCTTCAAAGAGGAAGAGTTGGCCCTTTACGGCTTCCCAGAGGAAGAGGAAAGGGATTTCTTTGAGCTTCTGATAACCACCCCAGGGGTCGGGCCGAAGGTGGCTTTAGCCCTCCTATCCCACCTTTCCCCGGCCGCCTTGAGGGAAGCTATCGCTTTGGAACAGGAAGGAATCTTGACCAGGGTGCCAGGAATCGGGCCTAAAACCGCAAAGAGCATTATCTTCCACCTCAAGGATAAAATCAAGGCCGAAATCCCAGTGCCGATGCCCTCGGCCATAACCAAAGCCGATGAGGAAGTAATCGCTGCCCTGACTTCCTTAGGCTATAGCCTCGTAGAAGCCCAGCGGGCAGTGCAATCGGTCCCGAAGGAGGTCACACAGGTGGAAGAACGCTTGAGGCTCGCCCTGGCCTACTTCGCTTCCAGAGGTTGAGGCGATGGCCTTTCTCTCTGCCCTCGTCGCCGTAACCAGCTGGCTTTCCTTGGTCCTTTTGGTCAACTTATACTGGCCTTCCCCCTTCTCTTTCCAGCTTTTCCTCTTCCTGCTTTTCATGGCCGTCTTCTCCACCATCACCCCTCTTTACTACCATTTAGGCTTGCGTTTCCCCTTCCTACAGAGAAGAAGAGGTCTTTGGCCGCCGGCAAGGCGAGGCTTCCTTACGGCCATCTTGGCCCTAACATTCGCTTTCCTTAGGGCCTTGGCCGCTTTGACTTTGGTAGTGGCAATGCTCTTGGCCGGAACGCTCTTTATCCTGGAGCTTTTCTTCTCAATCTTTGTGGACTAATCCCTTTGAGGAGGAAAAGCCATGAACATGGAGAAAATAGCCCAGATGATGGAGAAGGTGGGGATTCCCGGCCGCGATGCCTATGACCTCCCCACCAGCACCAAGAGGTTCCCCGATGGGGCATGGTATCGCATGGAGATATCGGGGGTTGAGAGGCCTCAAGTCTTAGAGGCTTTGATTGATGAAGCCCAGAAGCGCAATATCCCAATCCACAGGCTCATCTCCACGGTGATGGGCGCTACCCTCTTGGACAAGGAGGAACTGCGCACTTTTGCCCGCCTCGCCGCCGAAGCGAAGATGGAGGTAATCATAACCCCAGGCCCTCGCTCCGGCTGGGACGTAGGCCGGCAATTGGTCACCCCCGAAGGAGGGCTTTCGGGTCTACGCTACAGGGGCTCCGACCAGCTCCGTTACGTCCTGGCCGATATTATGCGCTGCATTGAGATAGGCTTTAGAGGCTTTCTTGTGGTGGATGAGGGGCTGCTCTGGCTGCTCAACGAGCTCAAGAAGAACGGCGATATCCCCAAAGACGTGACCTTCAAGGTGAGCATCTTCGCCGGTCATGCCTCCGCTGCTGGTGGTAAGCTCCTGCAGATGTTGGGAGCAGGGACATTCAACCCCTTAGGGGACCTATCTCTACCCCAGCTGGCCTCCATCCGTAAGGCCATAGACATACCGATGGATTTGCACATCTACCTTTCCGATTCCTTCGGCGGATTCAACCGCTTCTACGATGGGCCGGAGATGGCGAGGGTCTGCGCCCCTTGTTACTTCAAGATTGAGCCTGGGACAACCCTTGCTGCTGGGCCTGGAGCCTGGTACAAGCCCTGGACGAGCACTGAATTCCTGGCCCAGATGGCCCGCGAGAAGGTAAAGTATGCCCAGATAATCCACGAGATAATCCAGGAGAACTTCCCCCAAGCCACCCTCTCCAGCTGGGGGCCCGAGGACTTAGCCATACCTAAGGTCTAACCTGTGTAAATGGCTCAGAGGGCAAAGCCCCGTGGTAG
>JAPWUT010000192.1 GCA_028275425.1 Anaerolineae bacterium
GGCTCGCGCTATGGCATCGGGTGAGGGGAGTTGAAGGGCCAAAAGCCAGGTGGGGAGGGTCTCGCCCGGGAGGCTTCCCCCACCTACCGCTGAAAATCCTTCAATGACTTGAGCCCTTATGCCCGCTTGCCTAAGCCGCCGAGCCCAACGCTGCGCCCTCCGCTTAAGTTCCACCGGCTCGGCCGATATCATCCGCCAGACAGGAATTTTTTGCTCGGCTTCCCCCTTGAGGTAGTGCAAAAGGGTGGCCTGGAGGCCGGCAAGGGTTATTTTATCCACCCGCAAAGCCCTGGTGAGGGGGAATTTCTTGAGACGCTCAATGATTTCCTTCTTCCCTACAATTATCCCGGCTTGGGGCCCACCAAGAAGCTTATCTCCACTGAAGCAGACCACATCCGCTCCGGCAGCAAGGCTTTCCTGAACCATCGGCTCATGGCTCAAGCCGTAGCGGGAAGTGTCCAGGAGCGCCCCACTTCCAAGGTCATCCATGAGGTAAAGGCCATGGCGATGAGCCAGCTCAGCCAGCTCCGATAGGGGAACATCGTGGATGAAGCCGGTTAGGCGGAAGTTGGAGCGATGGGCCCTTAGGATTAGGGCTGTGTTTTCGGTTATCGCTTCCTCGTAATCCCTCAAGTAGGTGCGGTTGGTAGTTCCTACCTCCACCAATATTGCCCCGCTTTGGCGCATAACGTCGGGGATGCGGAAGCCCCCGCCTATCTCTACAAGCTGGCTGCGGGAGATTATTACTTCCCGGCCGCGGGCTAAGGCCGAAAGGATGAGGAGGACTGCACCGGCATTGTTGTTCACCACTAAGGCTGCTTCAGCCCCGGTGAGCTTGGTCAAAAGCTCTTCGGCATGGACGTAGCGAGAACCACGGCGCCCTTGTTCAAGGTCAAATTCCAGGTTGCAGTAGCCGCGGGCGACTGCTTCCATAGCAGCCCTGGCTTCGGCACTCAGGGGCGCCCGGCCTAAATTGGTGTGGATTATTACCCCAGTGGCGTTGATGACAGGGAAAATTGAAGGGGCGAATTTCTCGGAAAGGATAGCGATGGCTTCCCTGGCTATTTCTTCAGTTGGTGGACAGCTTTCCCCTGCCAGGATTTTCCGGCGAGCTCTGTCTATGGCCTCCCTCGCTGCCTCTACAGCCAGCTCCCGCCCGTATTCCCTAACGTAAGGGGCAAAAACTTCGCTCCGTAAGAGTTCATCTACGCTCGGGAGCTTCCGCAGTTCCTCGTTCATGGCCTCGCACCTTTTACCTTCTCCCAATCCTCCATGAACCTCTTTATCCCGACATCGGTAAAGTGATGCTGGATGGCTTTCATCAGGACATCGTAAGGGACTGTGGCGATGTCGGCTCCGGCGAGGGCTGCTTGAGTAATGTGGCGTGGATGGCGGATTGAGGCAGCGATTATTGCCGTTTCAAAGCCATATTTTTGAAAGATTGTGGCCAATTCTGCCACAACCTCCATCCCTTCGTGGCCGGCATCATCCAACCTGCCGATGAAGGGGGAAACGTATGAGGCACCGGCAAGGGCGGCCAAAAGCCCTTGGTTGGCCGAGAAGACCAAAGTAGCATTGGTGCGAACCCCCCACGTTCTCACAATATCCCTGGCCTCCTCAAGCGGAGTGGAGCATTTCCCCAACCAAGGGCATCCTGCACAAACCTTCTCAGCTATTCGCTCAAGGTCTTTGTCCTCTAAAGAGGCAAGGCGATTTATGGCCTTGAGCCCTTCCTCGCAAACCGGTATTTTGACCGCAACATAAGGTGACCATTGCGCTATTTCCCTGGCTTGCTTAACCATTTCCTCAGCTTTGAGGGAGGTAACTTCAGCGCTTATGTGGCCTTGGACTATGTAGCAAATTTCTTGGACTACAGCCTTGTAGTTGGCGGTTCCAGCCCTCATCATCAGAGTAGGGTTCGTGGTCACGCCCGTTATTATCCCAAGCTCGGCAGCGTGACGGATTTCTTCAATTTTGGCGGTGTCAAGGAAGATTTCCATTTCGTCACCTCCT
The DNA here is from genome assembly GCA_028275425.1 of Anaerolineae bacterium. GTDB lineage: Bacteria > Chloroflexota > Anaerolineae > SpSt-600 > SpSt-600 > SpSt-600. The sequence goes on from JAPWUT010000192.1 coordinate 2,014, forward strand.
GAGTGTAGTTAAAAAACCCCAGCATAGCGGTAATAGACTATGGTCCAGAGGACTACCACACCTACTACTGCCAGCAGGGCTATGGCCCCAAGGAGCAAAGCCACCCAGTCAAGCGCTTCCTCTTCTTCTAAAACGGCTTCCGCCTGCTTCGGCTCGCTCTTGAGTTCATCCATGAGCAACATCCGCACCTGATTAGCATTTCGGTAACGGGCATGGGGTTCGGGCGAAAGGCATGTGTTTATTATTTCCGCAAGCCTGGAGGAACCCAAGGCCAGGATTTCTTGGCGACCGGCTATCATCCTCTGAAGAAGTAGGCCAAGGGAGTAAACATCGGAGGTTGGGGCCAAAGGTCTATTTGCATGCATCTCCGGCGCTATCCAAAGAGGGTCAAGCCATATCCTGTAGGGGACGCCAAGCTGGTAAATGGCTTGAGGTAGGCCAATCCCCAGGAGCTTTACTCCACCATCCGGCAAGATTAAGACCTCGTCCGGGGAAAGGCCACCGTTGACCAGCCCGGCTCTGTGTAGCTCAGCGAGCCCTTCGCTCACCTTTAAGCCTACTTCCAATGCTTGCTTGGGGGGAAGCTTCTCCCGTGAAGCCAATAGCTCCGAAAGGAATTCACCGTCCGCATATTCGTATAGGGCCCAAAATTCCCCTTGCCTTTGCACTCCGTAAAAACGGGCGAGGCAAGGATGGGATAGGGCTTGGAAGGGGGCAAGGCTTTTGGCCAAGCCTTCCCTAACTTCAGGGTTAGCGGCGAGCACAGGGCGCAGGCGGAAAGCGTAGAACTTCTGCCCTGAACCGTCTTGGGCAATCCAGAGGGTAAAAGCCCTCAGCTCTTTCCTAACCGCAATGAACTTGAGGTTCCCAAAGCTCATTGGTATCTGCCGAAAATTACCGCTACATTCTGTCCCCCGAAGCCGAAGGCGTTGACCATCGCCTTCCTCACCTCCATCTTCCTGGCCACCTTGGGGACATAGTCCAAATCGCATTCGGGGTCTGGCTCTTCCAAGTTTATGGTGGGTGGGACTATCCCATCCCTTATGGAAAGGACGGCGGCCAAGGAGGAGAGGGCTCCGGCCGCCCCAAGTAGGTGCCCGACCATGGATTTGGTAGCAGTTATGGCCAAGCGATAGGCATGCTCTCCGAAGACTTTCTTTATGGCTTTGGTTTCGGAGACATCATTGAGGGGCGTGCCTGTTCCGTGGGCGAATATCACGTCTATATCCTCCGGCTTAAGGCCAGCGAACTTCAAAGCCAAGCTCATAGCCCTGGCCGCTCCATCCCCTTCGGGGTCGGGTGCAGTTATGTGGTAAGCGTCACCGGTGAGTGCTCCTCCCAAGAATTCAGCGTAAATCTTGGCCCCTCTTCTCAAAGCGTGCTCCTCGCTTTCCAAAACCATCACCGCTGCCCCTTCACCATATACCATACCGGAGCGGTTTTTGTCAAAAGGCCTACATGCCTTTGTGGGCTCTTGAGAATTGGCCAATGCACCCATCCTCTCCAGAGCGGCGAGAGTCAAGGGCACATTGGCCGATTCGGTCCCGCCGGCAATTACGACATCGGCTTCTCCGCGTTGGATGAAGTGCATTGCTTCTACAAAGGCGTAATTTCCGCTGGCACAAGCCAAAGCGCTGGTCAGGATTGGCCCCTTGGCTCCCGTTACCAGGGAGACAAGACACGAGGGGGCGTTAGGCATTATGATGGGGATGAATAGAGGGTTAACGAAACGGGGGCCTTTTTGGATGAACTTGACCCCCTCAGTGAACACCTCAGCCACCCCTCCAGCGCCGGTGTTAATTACAACCCCCACCCTCTCCGCTTCTTCGGGGGTTACTTCGTAGCCTGCATCCCTCAAAGCCTGGAGGGC
>JAPWUT010000193.1 GCA_028275425.1 Anaerolineae bacterium
GATAGCTCTGAGGGCATCTCTGAGCCAGTCCTTGTTCACGAATTGCAGGCCTACGAATCCTCCGCTGTTGTATACATCCCTTGCTGCCTGGAGGAAGTTCTCCAAGAAGAGCTGCTCATCAATAGGCCTATTGTCCCACTCGGCTGGCAGGCTTGGCTCGTTGTAAATCTGCATGTAGGGAGGCATGCCCAGGCTCAGGAGGATTTTTATGTCTCTCCCCCAATCGTAGTATCGCTCATAGGGCCTGAGCATTTTCCTCCAGACCACGGTTATTCCGGCTTCTTTGAAGCGGCGAGCGGCCCTTTCCAACTGTATTTCATCCCCGTAGTGGACCACGCACCACTTTAGGCCGAGCTCTTTAACCCTGGCTACGTTTAAATCCAGCTCCTCATCGGTAAAATAGGGCTGAGCCAGGAAGTGGATTCCTCTACCGTTATCATTTTGTGGGCGAGGCCAATCCTTGAGTTCCAGAAGGGGCCAATCGGCAAGCTCCAGTGGGGGAGGGCCAGGAGGGGTTGGGATGGGCGAAACAGGGGTTGAAGTGAGCGGTAGAGGTGCAGAGGTAGGGGTGAAGGTTGGGCGGAGGGTAGGAGAAGGTTCAGGGGTGAATGAAGGGGAACGGGTGAAGCAGGCTGCCGTAGCCAGGCATAGAGCAAGAAATGCCAGGAAAAATCGGTTCATAGTTTGACTCCCGCAAAAAATTGAGGGACGGAAACCCAAGGCCCCTTTTCCGTCCCTCACCGTTGAGCTTTTCAAGTGTAATGATACCATCTCTCCGCGGCTTTGTCAAAGGCGTGGCCGAAGGGGGTGTGTCCCACATTCGTCGGGAGCCTTTTCCGCACCTTTATCCAAAGGTAAGCTTTCATTAAATTGGGGGTGGAGGGGGCAATGCCCCCTCCCGGGGGTGTCCCCCAACGAAACCTTAAAAAGGGGCGAGCTGTCAACCCCTGCAAACTTGCCACGAGTGGGGCCAAAAACGTTAGCAAACCCCCAGCCAACGAGGGTGGGTCAAGGGGTAATATTCCCCACCCCCGTTAGCTAAGGTTTTGCCAGCGTCTTGGGTCCCACTCGTAGGCTGGTTTGCTGATGTGGGCAACTCGCCCCCTCTTTTTATTCTGGGGGCACATCCCCCAGACCCCCTGCCAGGGGGCCTGCGCCCCCTGGCCCCCCCATTCTCTTGCCCTCGTGAGCTGAGGATTCGCCAGGGTTTTGGGTCTTTAGCGATTTGCCTAAAAAGCTCGGCGGAAGCCGGCCTTTAGCCAGAGAGGCTGAATTCAATCGGCAAGAAGGGCCGAAGAAAGACGCCCGACGAAGGGCTTTGGCCCGAGGGCCGAAGCGGCGCTTCGCCCGAACCCCCGCGAGGAGATTGCTTCGGGCGCTTTGTGCCCTCGCAATGACGTGAGGGCACCCGTTTACAGCTTCGCTTGGTAATTTTGCACTTATGGCTTATAATGAAGCCAAGAATCCAGGAAGGCGGAGGCAAATGAAGAAAATTCTGCTCCTTTCCCTTGTTACCTTGTTCATACTTTCAGGCTTGGGGGTTTACTCCTTCTACGTTTACAAGACGCCCGCCCGCGAGCCTCCGCAGACGGTCCTCCCGGAAGAAGTGCCAAGGTTTGTCAAGTTCAGCGGCAAGGTCGTGCCCCTCAGGGAGGCAAGGCTTTCTTTCCCCATAGCCGGAAGGATAGCGAAGGTCTACGTGCAAGAAGGGGAACAGGTTAAAGAAGGCACAGAGCTCGTCTCCCTTGAGGATTCTCTCCTCCGGATAGAGCTGGCAATGGCTGAGGCCGAATTAGAGCAGGCCAGGCTGGAATTGGAAGCACTCAAGCTTTCCCCTGACGAATTGAGCTCGGCGGAATTGGAGCTGCAGGAAGCGAGGGCTCTGGTAGAAGAAGCCAAAGCCGAATTGGCAGCGGCCCAAGCGGAGCTTAGGATCGTTGAGGCCGGCCCCTCCGAGGAGGAGCTACGCATCGCCAAGGCCGAGATGGATAGAGCCGAAGCTATAATGCGTCAAGCCCAGGCCGAATACGATAAAGTGGCTTGGGCGCCAGGGACAGGGGCAAGCCCTCAGGCCATAGCTTTGGAACAGGCTACTCTTAACTATGAGCTGGCCAAAGCTCGCTACGAAGCCCTCCTAAAGGGCCCATCTGAGGACCAAAAAGAGATAGAAAGCTCCAAGGTTAAGGCTGCCTATGCCCGGCTCAGAGCAGCTGAGGCTAAACTCTATGGTGCCCAAACCCGCTACAACAGCCTTAAAGACGGGGTTGAACAGAAGAAGGTCGCTTTGGCCGAAACCAAAGTCAAGATAGCCGAACTCAAAGTTCAAGCGGCACGCCTCCGGCTGGAGCAAGCTACGTTGAAAGCCCCGTTCAGCGGAGTCGTATGGAACGTGTGGAAGAGCGAGGGGGAAGGGGTATCCCCCGGCGACCTCGTAATAACCATGGGGGATGCCTCGGCACTAAAGGTTGTGGTGACAGGGCTCAGCCAAGAGGACCTAAAGCTGGTCAAAAAGGGGCAGGAAGTGGCGATTACCATACCTTCCCTTTCAAACCTGACTCTTCCGGGCAAAATTGAAAGCATCGTCCCTTCCTCTTCCAGCGAAGCGAGGTATAATATGTATGTGAGGATTACGGCCTTCACCCCTCAGGTTAGGTGGGGGATGACGGCCATTGTAGTGGTTAGCGTGCGATGAGGAAGGAAGAGGCCGATAGAATCCTTGCCTTGCTCAAAAGCGAGGGGAAAAGGCTCACGGCCAAACGGGCCTTAGTTTACCAAGTAATCCAGGAAAGCGAAAGCCACCTTCCGGCCGAAGAGATTTACCTGAGGGCCAAGGCCTTAAACCCTAACATAAGCCTTTCCACCGTATACCGGACCCTGAACATACTTAAAGACCTTGGGCTGGTGCGGGAGCTGCACCTGGATGAGGAGCACCACCACTACGAGCTGGTGGAAGGTTCGGCCCATTACCACATGATATGCTCTCAATGCGGCAAAATAGAGGAGTTCAAAAGCGAGCTTGTGGACAAGCTGGCGGAGGAGCTGGAGAAAAAGTACGGGTTTGAAACCAAATCAATCCACATAGACTTTGTGGGTCTATGTGCCGATTGCCGCAATAAAACTTAATAACTTAAAAGCGATGACGGAGAAGAGTAGGCAGCCGTTCCGGTCTACAGAGAGTCGCCGGGGCTGAGAAGGCGATGGCCGGTGGTTGCCGAATCCCCTCCCGAGCTGCAGGAGGAAAGGCCCAAAAGGGCCGAGTATGCCGTGCCGGAAGGCCCCCGTTAAAGGGCCACAAAGGCCATAGCCAAGGCTATGGCGAAGAAAGGTGGCACCACGAGGGCGTGAAGCTTCTCGTCCTTTCGGGCGGGAAGCTTTTTTGCTATAAGGCCAAAAATTCAAAAGGAGGTGGGATCATGCTGGACCTGGATTTCATAAGAGCCCATCCCGATGAAGTGAAAGAGGCTTTGGTCAAACTGAACACCGAGGCACCCATTGACGAAATCCTGGAGTTGGACAGGCAGAGGAGGGAAATCCTAAAAGAGATTGAGGAATTGCGCCACCGCCGAAAGGTCGTCTCTAAAGAAATCCCGACCGTAAAAGATGAAGCAAAGCGCCAAGAACTGAGCGAGGAAATGCGCCAAGTCCGGGAAAGGATAAGCGAGCTTGAAGAGAAGCTTAGGACAGTAGAAGAAAAACTCTATGAAGACCTTCTCTGGGTACCGAACATGCCTCACCCCAAGGTCCCCGTGGGCAAGGACGAAACGGAAAACGTTGTAGTGCGGACATGGGGTGAGCCGAGGGAGTTTGACTTTGAGCCTCTCCCGCACTGGGAATTGGGTGAGAGGCTTGGAATCATTGACTTTGAGAGGG
>JAPWUT010000194.1 GCA_028275425.1 Anaerolineae bacterium
AAAACCCCGGGCCCCGCCGGCCCCCCCCCCCCCCCCGGGGGGCTGTGGGGGGTGTCCCCCCCACAAAACAAAATCAGGGGGCAAGAGCTAACCCCTGCAACCCCGCCCCCGAGTGGGGCCCTAAACGCTGGCAAACCCTAAGCCCACGGGGGTGGGCAAAACAGGGGTCCAGGGGGCGAAGCCCCCTGGCAGGGGGCCGTGGGGGATGTGCCCCCACAAAACCTTAAAAAGGGGCGAGTAGTTCCCATTAGCAACCCCGCCACGAGTGGGACCCTAAACGCTGGCAAACCCTAAGCCCACGGGGGTGGGCAAAACAGGGGTCCAGGGGGCGAAGCCCCTATGGCAAAAGGAGGTTTAAACCATGAACTTCATGGGAATTGGACCTGGAGAACTGCTCCTCATCCTCATCATAGCCTTGATAATTTTCGGCCCCGGAAAGCTCCCCGAATTAGGGAGAGCACTGGGGAAAGCCATCCGAGAATTCCGAGAGGCTACAAGAGACGTCACAACCCAAATAAGCCGAGAACTCAGAGAAGTAGAGCGGGAAATTGAGAAAACCAAAGACGAACTGAGCTCGCAAGAACGTGAAGGGGAAAAGAAAGACCAATAATGACACCGCTGAGGCTCGCATGAGCCTCTTGGAGCACCTTGAAGAACTCAGGGAAAGGCTGATAAAATCAGCCATCGCTTTGATTTTAGCCATTTTCTTCAGCCTCTTCTTCACCGGAAGGCTCCTCAAAATTCTCATTGCCCCTATGGGTGAACTCAAACCCGTCTTCCTCCGCCCCACCGAAATGATCATAACCTACCTCAGGGTAGCCTTCATCGCCGGCATAGCCCTGGCTATGCCCGTAATCGTCTACCAACTGGTCAAATTCATCCTCCCCGCCCTCTACCCCCACGAAAGGCGTTACCTATATTGGCTTATCCCGGCCGCAAGCCTATCCTTCTTGGCTGGGCTTGCCTTCGCTTTCTTCGTCATGCTCCCCTTCGCCATAAAGTACCTCCTCACTTTCGGAGGAGATGTTGCCAGAGCTCAGTGGACAATCGGGGAATACATAAACTTCGTGACCAACTTCCTCTTCTGGATTGGGATGACCTTTGAGCTTCCCCTCGCAATCTACTTCTTAGCCAAGCTTGGCCTTGTGTCCTCAGGTTGGCTGAGCCGGAACCGCAAATATGCCATAGTGCTCATAGCCATCATAGCGGCAGTCATAACTCCAACCCCCGACCCATTCAACATGAGCTTAGTCATGATACCGCTTATCCTGCTTTACGAAGTCGGAATACTGCTGGCCAAAATCGCACGCTGATTGGAGGTGAACCTATGGGCAGAAGACGAGCGATAATCATGGGCGCTGCCGGCCGAGATTTCCATAACTTCAATGTTTTCTTCCGCTCCAATCCCGATTACGAAGTAGTGGCCTTCACCGCTACCCAAATCCCCAACATAGAAGGTAGAGTTTACCCACCCGAATTGGCTGGCCCTTTGTACCCAAATGGCATCCCAATCTACCCGGAGGAAGAGCTCCCTGAGCTCATAAAGCGCTACAAAGTAGACGAGGTAATCTTCGCCTACAGCGATGTTTCCCACGAATACGTAATGCACAAAGCATCTTTGGCCTTAGCCTGCGGGGCCGACTTTCGCCTCATGGGGGCCGGAAGCACAATGCTTAAATCGGCAAAGCCGGTGGTAGCCGTTTGCGCTGTAAGGACCGGAAGTGGCAAGAGCCAGACCAGCCGCCGAGTCTCAAGGATTCTGAAAGAAGCTGGAAAAAGGGTGGTAGTGGTCCGGCACCCAATGCCCTATGGCGACCTAAGGCGTCAGATAGTCCAACGCTTTGCCTCCTTTGAAGACCTTGACCGCTACGGGTGCACAATTGAGGAAAGGGAAGACTACGAACCGCATATCGCCAACGGCTTTGTAGTCTACGGCGGGGTTGATTATGAACTAATCCTGCGGGAAGCCGAGAAAGAGGCCGATGTAATCCTCTGGGATGGTGGTAACAACGATTTCCCCTTCTTCAAGCCCGACCTCCACATAGTAGTGGCTGATCCGCACAGGCCAGGCCATGAGGTTACCTATCATCCTGGGGAAACGAACCTGAGGATGGCTCATGTAGTAGTGATAAACAAAGTGGACACAGCCAAGCCCGAAAACGTGGAAGCAGTTAAGGCCAGCGTTCGGCAAGTAAACCCGGAGGCAATCATTGTAGAGGCGGCCTCTCCTATATTTGTTGAGGAACCGGAGGCTATAAGGGGCAAGAGAGTCCTGGTGATAGAGGATGGGCCAACACTCACCCACGGTGAGATGAGCTATGGGGCTGGGGTTATAGCGGCCCGGAAATTTGGTGCAGCCGAGCTTTTGGACCCGAGGCCTTACGCCGTAGGCTCTATAGCTGAAACCTTCCGGAAATACCCCCACATAGGTCCACTCCTCCCGGCTGTGGGTTATGGTCCCAAGCAAATTGAGGAACTGGAGGCAACCGTCAATTCCACACCCTGCGACTTAGTCCTCGTAGCCACTCCCATAGACCTGCGGCGCATCATAAAAGTGAACAAGCCCATGGTCAGAGTAAGGTACGAACTCCAAGAGATAAGCAAGCCGGATTTGGAAGAGGTGATAAACCGCTTCCTCGGGAGCATATAGCCCGCGGCCCTGCCAAGTTTCACTAAACCGGGGTTGGGAGAAAGGAAGCATGCCCCAAGAGGTGGAGGCACATCCAAACAGCGCGTTTTTTGACAGCTTGCTTTTTGTGGGATATAATTTTGCCCAGAGGTGTAACTGACGGAAGCGGTTAACAAGCCAATAGCACTTTATTCAGTAGGCATATGGTTGATGTATTTGGGCGATGAGGCTCGCCCTTAACCGCCGGATTCGGCTGATAGCCTCTACGGAGGGAAAGGCCTTCGTAGAGGCTTTTTAATTTTAACCGGTGGAGGAAAGTATGGCAGAGGCGTTGGAGAGTTTCCAAAGCATCTTGCACTTCCCAGGCAGTGTCCAGTATAAAACAGAACACCAGCCCGATTTTTTCGCTGACCTGAACCTGGACCAGATTATAGAAGCCATCACTGCGCCCAAAGAAGAGTACAATCTAAAACCTTTCTTCTGGACGCCACTGCGCGACCCAGAGCTTGTGCGCTACCGCCAAGAGATTATGCGGGATTTAGAAAATGAGACCGTAATGGCTTGTATCAAGGCGTTTGCGGAAAAGATGCGCACCGTGCGCCGCTATTTAGCCCTGGCCGAAAAGTTGGTGTACGATTACCACAAGAAAGGATGGCTCCTGGAAGCAGCCTTGGTTTACGGAGATGCCGTAATGGCTTTGGCCCATGATTTGGCTGAAGCACCACTCAAATCGCGTGGCCTCCTGGCCTTCCGCACGTGGGTACAACAATACGTCCAAGCGCAAGCATTTCAGTCCTTGGTCACAGAAGCCCGAGAGGTCAAACGTGCCCTGAGCGAGCTTAAGTATTGCGTGATAATTGAGATTGGCAAGTTCAAGGTCAAACGCTACGAAGGGGAGATGGATTACAGTCCGGAGATAGAGAAAACCTTTGAAAAATTTCGGCAGGGAGAGGTTGAAAGCTATCTTGCGAGACTGCCGGAAAGGTCAGGCATGAGCCACATTGAAGCACAAATCCTGGAGTCCGTAGCTCGGCTTTATCCTGAACCGTTTGCCGCCTTGGAGCACTTCTGTGCCAACCATGCCAATTTTCTGGATGAAACCGTGCAGACGTTTGATCGGGAGATTCAGTTTTACGTAGCTTATCTGGATTTCATTGCGGAATTCAAGCGCAGAGGATTGCCCTTTTGCTATCCCGAGGTAAGCACAACCGACAAAACCATTTTCGTGCGCGATGC
>JAPWUT010000195.1 GCA_028275425.1 Anaerolineae bacterium
GTTAAGGAAACTTCGGCTATGCCGTTTACGGTGGTAACTTCCCGGCGGGGAAGCTCCAGGGATTCGGCAGGATAGAAGAGCCTGAACACAACCGGTGTGCCATCGGGCACAGGGTAACCGTTGCGGTCAAGGATGACCCCAGTCCGGATTTTGAAGGAGCTACCAGGCCTAAGGTCCAAAGGCTTAGACTCTCCCCCTCCGGGTGCCCCCTCTATTTGCAGTTCAATAACCTGGTCTGGGTCTGGCTCTGTCTGAACTATGAGGTCGTAGTTTGCGCCTGGCACGCTCACCGGTGGTGCTCCGTGAGGGATAAATTCCTGGAACAGGGCTCTGACGGTGTATTCAATGAAGTAAGGCAAGGGGCTATAGGCTGCATAGTAAGCCGTGAGTTTGCTTATCTCCGTGGTGTCAAGGTAATAGGGGGCACCAAAGCTTATGGCGATAACTTTTTTATCCCGGAGAAGCTCAGGACGGCGCCGCAAAAGCTCCTTGAAAGCATCGGAGGCAGGGTAATCTTCAGGGTTCAGGTCCTGCATGGCGAATATGAGCCAGGTTGCTTTGGAGAAAAGGGCTTCCAGTTCCTTATCCTCCCCAGGTGAAGCGAGGAAACTCTTCAGGCGGGAGAAGGGGAAGCTGTGGATTTTCTCGGGCTCTATTTGCCCTATGGCTTTGGGGCCGTACAGCCTAAGCATAATGCTTTCCAAAGCATCCACAGGGAGAGATTGAACCTCGGGACAATCCGGGCAATCTTTGATGATGCGGCTATCGGAGAAGATGAGGATTTGGTCCTTGGATAGGGGTGGGGAGGGCATGCGGCTCCCAAGCTCGTTACGGTCGGGATAAACCAGGGTTATGGAGCGAGCAGCAAGGGTGAGGAGCTTTTCGGCAAAAGAGCCCACTGCCTCCAGGCTTACGGGAGGGGTAAGCACTTCCTCAGGGGAGAAGTGGGGATAGAGGCGAAGCTTAATGCTCAGGATTCGGCGGCAGGATTCATCCACCCTTGCCCTGAAGGTAGGGTCATTAACATACTTCTCCCGGAAGAAAAGGATGGTCTGGATTATGTTTTCGTAGTGCTCTTCCCACGAGCCGGAGAGGGAGAAATCGGAGAGGAAAAGGATGTCGTTTCCGGCCAGGAAGGCCTCTTGGGCTATGCGTTTGAAGGGGAAAGAGGAAAGTTGGGGGTCGTAATAGCGCTTAAGGGCCTGGGCTCCGAGGGATTCGGTGATGAAGATTCCGCCCTTCTCTCGCCAGGAAGCGAACTCAGGCATGGAGAGGATAGCGCCAAGGCCTTGAGGGTGAAGGCTTAAGGGAGGGGTAAGCTCGCGGATGTTCCCTTGGAATCCTCGGTAGCGGATGTGGGAGCTCATGAGGGCATCGGCAGTTTCCTCTTTCTGGGCTTGGGTAACGGCCAGGAAGGGGGCAAGCTCTATCTTGCGCAATTCTTGGACCGATTTCTGGATTGTAGCCACTTCCTCTTCCGCCGGCCTATCGCTTCCCCCGCGGCCTGGGAAGTGCTTGGCCACGGTTATGACCCGGCCTTTGCTTCCCGAATGGACCCCTTTGATGTAGGCCTTGCCCATCTTCCCTACCCAGTATGGGTCTCCGCCGAAGGTCTTAGTCCCTATCTTGGACTTTATCGCCACTTCAGGCCGGTCTACCACATCCAAAGAAGGGCCAAGGAGCATGTTTATCCCTACCGCCGCCAATTCAGCCCCAACGATGGAACCGACAAGCTCCGCCTGGCTTTCATCCCATGTGGCCCCGATGGCCATATAGTTCGGCACAAGGGTGAAGCCCGAGCGGAGTTGGGAGAAGTCTCCATCGCGGCTTATCCCGATGAAGAGGGGGATGGAGGTGGAGTTCAGGGCCAGAGATTGAAGGCTCTGGGTTAAGGAGAGGACTTGGGTTGGGGTTTCAAGGCCATTGGAGAAATTGCCGTTCTTAGCCGAAATGACCACTCCCCCAACTTTGAATTCCTGGATTAGCCTCCCTATGGGGGAATCGGGGGAAACGTTGGAGCCGGAGAAAGTAACCAGAAACAATTGGCCAACTTTCTCTTCGGGGGTCATTTTGGACAGGATGGCCTCTACCTGGTCCTTACCGGCCGAGTAAGTTATGTTAGCCCCCAGGAGGGAGAGGATGAGAACAGTTAGGAGGGATAGCTTTACCCAGTTCATAGCAGATGCGAAAGCCTCTCCGCCAACCGCAGGAAAGAAGCCGCTAATTTCAACACTTCGGTCCAGGAGAACTCTTGCTTTTCGGATTCACCCTGGGGGCGTGTCAAAAGAATCCAGGCCACTGCCATCCCTGCAATAGCGCCTGCAATCCCGCCGATTATCAATCCTCGCATTTCCCTTTTCCCCATCCCTCCTCCTCAAACCAGAACAAGCTGAACTAATATTACCCTCAGCCGAGCTCTTTGTCAATTTCGTCCTGGGAAAGTCTTCCCCCTTAGAAAGAGAAGAGCGTTGCTTGCCGCTGTTTGCCGGAAACCAGGAGGTGGGCAAGCCGAGTTGGTTCGGGCAAGCGGTCGCTGCGGCAGCAGGCCAAGACGATTTCCAGAGCACTCTTTAAGTCAACCCTATGGCCTATGGAAATGAACAAAGGCGGAGACTTCTCCTTTGTCCTCAAAACGGCCCCTATAATCTCAGGCCCATCGTAGAGGTAAGACCAGGAGCCTTTTTCCAAACCTGGTTCGTGGTAAGACCCGGAGAGGCGGGATTTGGCACAGCCTATGGAAGGCTTATCAAAGATAAGCCCGATGTGCGTGGCGATTCCCATCCGGCGGGGGTGAGCGATGCCTTGCCCATCCACGATGAGAAGGTCGGGCTCGCTCTGGAGCTTCTCCAGGGCTGCGACTATGGCTGGGCCTTCGCGGAAGGCTAAAAGTCCAGGGATGTAGGGGAAGGTTACCGGGACTTTAACGGTGGCCTTTTCCACTTCGGTCATCTCAGGGTATTGCAGGACCACAACTCCGGCTACGGCTTCTTCGCCCCTGAATCCTACATCTATGCCTGCCACCAGCCTTATTTCTCCGAAAGTCCTTTCCTTTATGACCTTTGAAGCCAGCTGCCGCTGCAGTTCCTGGGCTTCTTCAACCGGGAGGTCCCACCGGTGGCTCAAGAGGGGCTTCAACTTTTCGCCTCCTTAATTAGGCTGGCTACTGCCTTTATCTGCTCGGCCACCAAGGACGATGGCTGTAATATTACCGCAGGCACTCCATCCTTTATGGATTGGAAGAAGAGTTCGGGGGCGGGTGGGATAGTCACATTTATAGCGCTGCCCAAGATGGCCTCGGCCTCTTGCTTGGTGAAAGCAATCTGGGCCCTGGCCCTGTTTACAGAGACAATAACAAGCTTGAGGCTTCCAACGCCAAGCCGGCCCAGCTCTTTAATCATGGCATTGCCCAACTTCAAGGATAGAGGTTCCGGCTCTACAGCCAATACCACTCGGTCTGCTTCCTTAATGGCCTCTTCGGTGGCCGGGTCTATGCGTGACCCCGCATCAATTAAGAGGAAATCGGCCATGAAGCTAAGGGTTTGGATGAGCTTGCGCACAAGTTCCGGCGGCACTCCGCCGACGGAGTAATCTGGGTAGATTGAGGGGAAAACCAGGAGGCCACTGGCATGCTTTACGAGGAAAGATTCGGCAGCAGGCTTGGTCACATCCTGTGGCTTCATCCGAAGGAAGGAGGGGTCAACCCTGCTTATAGGCAAGCCAAGCTGAGAAGCTGCGGCCAACCCATAGGGCTGCATGTCTAAGAAGATGGTTTTTGAACCTTCCCTGGCCAGAGCTACTCCTACATTGACGGCAACGGAAGTAACGCCAACCCCGCCTTTTACCCC
>JAPWUT010000198.1 GCA_028275425.1 Anaerolineae bacterium
CTGAGGTGGGTAAAGAGCAAATACCCCCTGCGCTTCGTTGTTTTCCTGGATGACCTTTTCATCTGGCCCCTTAAGTGGGTAGAAGAATTCGCCGAAAAGTACCCCAGGGAAATAGGCCTGCCGTTCTTCTGCAATGTCCGGCCGAATTTGGTGAACAAGGAACTGGTAAGGCTACTCAAAGAAGCAGGGTGCCACAGCGTAGGGATGGGTGTGGAAACAGGGGACGAGCAGCTGAGGAAAACGCTCCTTAAGAGGGATATAACCCAGGAACAGATTCTGGAATCGGCCCGCCTCATCAAAGAGGCCGGAATCAGGCTCATTACCACTAACATGATAGGGCTGCCTGGCGGTTCCTTAGAAGTGGACTTTAAAACCTTGGAGCTGAACATAGCCTGCCGCCCAGATTACGCCAACGTCTTCCTCTACCAGCCTTACCCTGGGACCGAGCTTGGGGAGTATGCCAAGGAACAAGGCCTTTTGGAAGGATTTTACGATGACATAGGCCCATCAGCTTGGGACCACTCCATAATCCGTTTCTCCGGGGAGAAGGAAAAGAGGCAGGTGGAGAACCTTTCCAAACTCTTCGCCCTGGTGGTAGAGTGGCCCTTCCTCATGCCTTTGGTGAAAGTTCTAATCCAGCTCCCACCTAACCCAATCTTCCGGCTCGTTTACAAGCTCTGGAAGGGCTACACGATAAAGAACCGCATCCATCCTTACCCGATATCAATAAAAGAGTTCTGGCAGACCGTGAGGCACTTCTTGAGGATGTTCTAAAGCATCATTGCCAGGTGGCGCAAGCCGCCGAAGCAATCTCCCCGCGAGGGTTGGAGATTGCTTAGCCCCTTCGGGGGCTCGCAATGGCAGGGGTAAAAGGGGGCAAGATTGCTGCGTAAAAAATTCAAGCTTTCCAGCCTTTTCTTCTGGCTTTTAACCCTAACACTTTTGGCTGCGAGCCTAATCATCTCCCTCACGGCAGCGGGTGCAGTTCTTGTTTACGCCTACGTTGCTCCTCAGCTTCCCCCTCCTGAGGAGCTGGCCCAGAGGGCTGTGGCCTTCTCCAGCACCAAGATTTACGACCGGGAAGGCCGCCTCCTCTACGAGATGATACCCCCAGGAGGCGGGAGGCGAACTATAGTCCCCCTTAGCTCCATATCACCCTACCTCATACTGGCCACCGTGGCTACTGAAGACGCACGCTTCTTCCAGCACCAAGGGGTTGACCCCATAGCTATCCTGAGGGCACTCTGGCAGGATATAAGGGCTGGCCAAGCGGTATCGGGCGCCAGCACCATCCCCCAGCAGCTCGTCCGAAACCTCCTCCTACCTCCACAGGAGAGGGCGCAGAGGACTTTGAAGCGCAAAATAAAGGAAGCAATCCTGGCAGCGGAAATAACCCGCCGCTACTCCAAAGAGACCATCCTTGAGCTCTACCTGAACGAGATATACTACGGCAACCTGGCTTACGGTGCAGAAGCTGCTGCCCAAACCTACTTCGGAAAGCACGCCTCCGAGCTAACCCTTGCCGAAGCTTCCTTCTTAGCCGGATTGCCCCAAGCCCCGGCCCGCTACGACCCGTTCACCAACTTCCAAGCGGCCAAGGCCCGACAGGCTGACGTCCTGCGCTTGATGGTAGAAGCTGGCTTCATAACCCCTCAGGAGGCCCAGAAGGCTTACCAGGAAGAGCTTAAGCTCATCCCCCCTCGCTTTGAAATGAAAGCCCCTCACTTCGTGATTTACGTCCGCCAGCTTCTGGAGCAACGCTACGGAGCCGATGTCCTCTACAGGGCCGGCCTCAGGGTCTATACTACTCTTGACCTCAACCTTCAGGAGATGGCCCAGCAGATAGTTAAGGAAGGGGTTGAGAAGCTCAAGGATAAGAACGTAACCAATGGGGCCTTGGTAGCCATAAAGCCCCAGACCGGTGAGATTTTGGTCATGGTCGGGAGCGCTGACTTCTACAACGAGAAGATAAGCGGTCAAGTGAACATGGCCTTGGCCCCCCGGCAGCCTGGTTCGGCCATAAAGCCGGTAACCTACTTGGCTGCCTTTGAGAAAGGCTGGACCCCCGCTACCGTCATCTGGGATGTCCCCATCCAGTTTCCCGATGGCTACAAGCCCACAAATTACGATAACCGCTTCCACGGCCCTGTCACCGTAAGGGTTGCTTTGGGTAGCTCCTACAACATCCCGGCCGTAAAAGCCCTCCAATTTGTCGGAATCCCCTCCTTTCTGGAAATGGCCCGTCGCCTCGGCATCACCTCCTTTACCAGGTCCGATTACGGCCTCTCCATAACCCTCGGCGGGGGCGAAGTGAGCCTACTGGAGCTTACTGCCGCTTACGCAGTCCTGGCTAACGGCGGAAAAAGAGTCCCGCCTGTAGCCATCCTCCGGGTGGAAGACGCTGCCGGGAGAGTCCTGGAGCAATACACCCCACCCCCAGGCGACCAGGTCATTTCGCCTCAACATGCTTACCTCATAACCCACATCCTGGCCGATAACTGGGCCAGGACACCCGCCTTTGGCCCTAACAGCGTGCTAAAACTCTCAAGGCCGGCAGCAGTCAAAACCGGCACAACCGATGACTGGCGCGATGGTTGGACCATAGGCTACACGCCGGATTTAGTGGTCGGGGTATGGGTTGGCAATGCCGACAATTCACCCACTAAGAGGGTGCCTGGGGTAAGGGGGGCTGGGCCTATCTGGCACGAATTCATGGAAAAAGCCCTTGCCGGCACACCACCGAAGGACTTCGTCCGCCCTCCGGGGATTGTAGAGGCCGAAATCTGCGCCAAATCGGGGGCTAAACCCTCAGAATACTGCCCCGAAAGGAGGATTGAGCTGTTTGTGGCCGGCACTGAACCCAATGACCCATCCCAGGATTTCTACCAGAAGGTCCGTATAGACAAACTCACCGGCAAGCTTGCCACCGAATATTGTCCTCCCAACCTTGTGGAGGAACGCGTCTACGAAGTCTACCCTCCCGAGGGGGAATGGTGGGCAATCCAAAACAACATCCCCCAACCGCCCAAAGAATACTGCCCCCTCCACACCTTCCCTCCCGAAGTTAGGATTGATTACCCTGCCGAAGGGCAAACGCTTCAAGGGCTGATAGAGATAAGGGGGACGGCCAAGGTCTCCGACTTCTCCCACTACATTGTGGAGTACGGCTTAGGGCCGGACCCATTGGGCTGGGCGCCGATTGCTGGGCCGATAGGGGCAATGGTAGAAAGTGGCCTCTTGGCCCAATGGGACACCTCGCTTCTGGAAAATGGCCTTTACACCGTAAGAGTTAGAGCCTTTGACCATCAAGGAAACTACTGGGAGGCCAGAGTGCGCATCACCATCCTCAACCCCACCCCAACTCCTACAGTTACTCCTACCCCCACTCCCACCGCTACTCCTACTTCAACGCCAACCCCTACCCCCACCGTCATATTCCCGACGCCTGAAATCACGCCTGCGCCTCCTTGGCCCAAGCCTTAACCGGCCCTTTCCACCGGCAAGGTTTGCGGCTTAAAGTTAAGGATGATATAATCCCCAGCAAGTTGGTTTGGAGGAAGGGGATGGAGGAGCAGCTTAAGGGAAAGCTCCAGAGCCTTGGAGAAGAAGAGGTCAACCTCATCGTTCACTTCAAGGGCGAGCCTTCCTCGTGCAGCGCTCGCCTCAGAGAAATGGGGTTTGAAATAAAGAGGGAATACTCCCTCCTCAAGGCCTTTGCGGTGAAAGGCAGGGCTTCAGATGCCCTTAGGCTTTTGGATGAACCATGGGTGGAAAAAGTTGAAGAAGACAAAACTGTGAG
>JAPWUT010000297.1 GCA_028275425.1 Anaerolineae bacterium
CGCCATATTGGCGATGGATGGCGATTCTATGGGAGCCCACATAGGAACTTGCACTTCCAAGGAAGAGCATAGGGAGCTAAATTGCCGCCTGGCCAATTTCACTAAAGAAGTCCATAAAATTGTGGAGGAGCACCATGGGGCTCTGGTCTACGCTGGGGGAGACGATGTTTTGGCTTTCTTCCCCCTGGCTTCTGCCCTCAGAGCAGCCCTTAAATTGGCAACGACTTACAAGCAATATTTTCAGGATTGGGCCCAGAAGTATCCACACCATGTTCTCCCCTTTACGAATAGCGCAGGCATAGCCGTGGTTCACCATCGCTATCCCCTGGATGCCGCTCTGCGCGCAGCCTGGGAAGCGGAAAAGAAAGCCAAGAAAATGCAAAGCAAGGACGCCGTAGCTGTAGCTGTCCTGAGGCGTTCGGGGGAAAGGGCGGAGATGCGCAGTCGGTGGGAGGGAGTTGAGCATCGCTTTGCCCAGTTGTGCCAATGGTTTAGCGATGGGGCTCTCTCATCTCGCTTTGCCTATGATGTTGCCGATAGCGCCCGCCGTTTGGAGGGGCTAACTGGGCCTTTCCAGGCTGAATTAAAGCGATTGTTTCGCCGCCATCGGGATGAGAAGAAGCCCAGCCCTCCTGACCCGGAAAAAGCAGCGGCTGACCTAATGGATTGGGCCAGCACCTTATCTGATGGATTTGTAGAGCTGGCCAACTGGATTTTGCTGGCTCGCTTTGTAGCTCTGGGAGGTGGAGAATGAACCTTTTCCTGGAACCAATTGATGTTTGGCTATTCCGAGATGGACGCCCCTTTGATGCCGGAAGCGACCACCGGGCCCAGAGTCTCTTCCCGCCTCCGCCCAGTGTCATCCAAGGGGCCTTACGTTCTCACCATCTGGTGATAAAGGGGGTAGACTTGGAGGACAAGCAAGCCATAAAGGAGGCAGTCGGAGACGCAACCCATTATCCGCCTGGTTTCCGGATTCGTGGCCCCTTCATTGCCCGCTATGCTCAAGACGTCCTTACCCTATATCTCCCCTTGCCGGCAGATGCCATCAAAGAGAAAGACCGCTTCCCCGCCCTGCGGCCCCAGCAGCCACCTGCCGGATTGTGGGCTAATGTGCCCACACCCCTCTGTTGGCTTCTGCCGGACAGGGTCTCGGAGAAGTTTGAGGAAGCGGTGTGGGTTTCCCTCTCATCCCTCATTTTATACCTGGAGAATGGAGAATTAGGGACTGATAAGGCAGTTAGCGCAGATAGCCTTTACGAGCGAGAAAGCCGCCTGGGTATCCGTTTGCAGGCGGAAACCCGCACTACCGAGGAAGGAGCACTGTATGAAGTAGAATTTATCCGCCCTAAACCCGATATTGGCCTGCTAATAGAGGTCCACGGGTTGGAGGGATGGCCACCTGTAGGGCTAATGCGGTTTGGAGGCGAAGGGCATGGAGCCCGGTTTCGCCAGGTTCAAGCTCCTCCCTGGCCCTCACCGCCTGACCCATTACCGGAACGGTTTAAAGTCTATTTTGCCACCCCAGCTTATTTTAAAGGAGGATGGTTGCCACAAGATTGGGGGAATTTCTTTACAGGTTCTGTCAAGTTGAAGGCTGTAGCTTTAAGCCGTTATCTTGCTATAGGGGGATTTGACCTGGCGAAGGGGGAGCACAAGCCAGTCCGGCGCTATGTTCCGGCGGGCAGCGTATATTTCTTTGAGGCAGAAGGAGAAGCTCGCCTAAAGCCTGACTTGGTTAATCAAGCCATAACTGAAGAAGGTGCCGAAATCGGCTACGGCCAAATACTTATCGGGAGGTGGTAAAATGTTTGAGGCAGCCTGCATACTGTTTCTTTATGCTGACACACCCCTTCACCCTGGCACTGGTCGGGGATTGGGTGGTGTGGATCTGCCTATCCAGCGGGAGAGAGTGAGCGGTTACCCCATGATCCAGGCCAGTGGCTTAAAGGGTGTGCTACGTGCGGAGGCTCAAGTCCGGATCAACCAAAAGCTTACTAAGGAGGAGTTCTACGCCATTTTTGGACCGGAGACAGAAGAAGCTTCCGAGCATGCAGGAGCATTAGCCCCAGGTGATGCCAGGCTTCTCCTCTTCCCCGTCCGCTCCTTAGCCGGAGTCTTTGCCTGGACCACAAGCCTGGATGTCCTGGCGCGTTTTAAGCGGGAGGCCGCTTTTGCTGGCTTAGACATTCCTTGGGACCTTCCCTCCAAGCCATCTGAAAGAGAAGCCCTCATCTACGGCAATTCCCTCAAAGCTGGGGATAAAATTGTGCTGGAGGAGTTCACCTTCACCCCTAAACAGGAGCATCTGGTCCAGCAGATTGGCCAGTGGCTGGCCGAAAACGCATTGCCGGAAGGGCCAGAGTACCAATACTGGCGGGATATTTTGCCAGAGCACCTGGTTATTCTCCATGACGATGCCTTCCGCGATTTTATCACCTTCTCCACAGAGGTAGTTACCCGCATTCGTTTGATCCCAGAGACTAAAACGGTAGCCGAGGGAGCGTTGTGGACCGAAGAATAT
>JAPWUT010000199.1 GCA_028275425.1 Anaerolineae bacterium
CCGTAAACCCCTTCGCTTCCTATGAGGAGCTCTTTGAGGGATGGGCCGGAGGCGGAAGCAGGCACCGAAGGTGTATCCAGAACTCCAACCGGGGTCACAACCCTCAGGCTTATGACCATGTCCTCTATCTTGCCGTATCCTGTGGACTTCTGGCCGGCGCTTCTGGTGGCAATCCATCCTCCGAGGGAGGAGAATTCAAAGGATTGGGGGAAATGGCCAAGGGTGAACCCCCTTTCGTTAAGGGTCTTCTCCAGCTCCGGCCCCAGGATTCCAGCTTCAAAAGTGGCCGTCCGCGAAACTTCATCCAAGTTCAAAAGCCGGTTCATCCTCTTCAAATCAAGGCAGATGCTGCCGGAAAACCCTTCGGGTGAGAGCGGGGCAACTCCTCCCACAACCGTAGTTCCCCCACCGAAGGGGATTATGGCGATGCGGTGGATAGAAGCAATGTCCAAGATGGCAGAGATTTCCTCCTCTTTCCCGGGGAAAACCACTGCATCGGGGGCTGCATCTACTTGCTTGAGGCGAATCCGGATTAGGTCGGTGTAGCTTTTGCCGAGGGCGTGGGATAGGCGCTCATAATGGGATACGGAAAGGTTCTTTTCTCCCACGATGCGGGAAATTTCTTCCAAAACCTCAGGCGTTAGGCGAGGGGGCGGAAGTTCAATTTCTTCCCAGGAAGGGATTGGAAGGATTGGCTGCGCTTTTACCTCAAGCTTATCCTGGAGGAAAGGCAGGAAGAAAGGCCTTTTTCCCAAAGGGTAGCGTATTTCTTCGTAACCCCAGCCCCACCAGCGAATGGGCATTTTACTCTTCCGGCTTCCGACCGAGAACTTGCATTACTCTGTCCAAAAGTTCGTAAGCGAATTTCTGCCGGAAACCAGCCAAGCAGGCTATGAGCGCTGGGAGCCACCGAAGTTGTTCCTCGTTGAGCCGAGTGACATCGGCCCCCATGGCCAAGAAGCCAGCCGAAGCCACTAAGTAGATAATCCCTCCCAAGATTACGCCCATTATCGGATGGACCACGTAATACATCCATTGCTGCTTGTCAAAGTCCTGAAGCACAGAAACGTGCCAGTGGAGGCTGTACAAGGCTCCCACGACCCCTCCTATCCCTCCCCACACCATCGTAGTCCACATCGGGAAAAGCATTGACATCCCGGTTATGGTCCCGGTAGCCTGCCAGAGGGAGGAAATAGCCAGCGCCAGAGGCCTCTCAAAGATTAAAAGGGCCAAAAGCACAACAAACCAGACAAGTTCGTAAGCAAGAAGCCTAACCCCGTATGTGTTACTCCAAGCTCTGGAATCCCTCACTCTCTGGAGGATAGCTTTGGCCTGGTGGACCTTTAGCTCGGCCACGTCGTAATTGCGGGGGTCCTCAAGGAGGGTATCTCTGGCCTCCTGAAGGAGGGATAGGGCCTTATTGGCCAAAGCTTCTCGGGTGCTCAGTTCCGCTACGATTTCCTTGTAAAGCTGGTCAATTTCAGCGGCTAACTCAATCGGACGCCTTTTGCCCACCCTTTCCAGAACAGCTTCTTCCTCCGGTGGGGGAGGGGCAGATTCTGCAGCGGCTTCTTTAGGAGGCGTTTCCCCTCCGAAGAGGAGTTCTACCCCCTTACCCCTTAGGCTTGCCCTGGATGCCATTGAGCACCTCCTCGGCTAATTTCCTATAGGCTTCGGCCCCATCGTGCTGAGGGGCATATTCTAAGAGGGGCATCTTAGCTACAGGGGCTTCGGCAAATTTGACGCTCTTCTTAACCACGGTCTCAAATACGAGGGGGCCAAAAATTGAGTGTATCTCATCCAAGACCTCTTTGGAGTGGATGACCCTTGAATCGTACATGGTAGGCAATATGCCCAGGATGCGCAGCCCCCGGTTGAGCTTGGCCTTAACTTTCTGGATGATTTCCAGGAGGATTCGGAGAGCCCTGAAGGCCAGGTACTCGCACTGCAGAGGGATTATGACCCATTTGGCCGCCACTAAGGCATTGATGGTGAGAATCCCCAAGCTTGGCGGAGTATCAATTAGGACGAAATCGTAAAGGTGTAGGACCGGCTCCAGGGAATCTCTCAGGATGTATTCCCTGGCGATGGCCGAAACCAACTCCATCTCCGCTGCTGAAAGGTCAATGTTGGCAGGGGCCAGGAAAATCTTCTCCCGCACTTGGACTATTACATCCTGCAGCTTGGTTTTTCCATCGGTCAGGACTTGGTAGACGGTCTTGTCCAGTAAGTAGCTCTCAACCCCCATGCTTAGGGAGAGGCCGCCCTGGGGGTCCATATCCACCAGAAGGATTCTATGGCCCCTTTCGGCCAGGGCGGCCCCGAGGTTTACAACGGTGGTGGTTTTCCCCACCCCGCCTTTCTGGTTGGCGACGGTTATTATGTGGGACATAGGATTTCCTGAGCTCTTTTGACACCTGCCCCTTTCTCAAACCGATAACCGAGGGAGGCCAAAGCCCTTTCTATTGCCCCTAAGGTTGTGAGGACATCTCCTGGGGTCAGCGTCCCCATGTGGCCTACCCTGAAGTATTTGTCCTTTATCTCCGGATGGAGGCCAGCAGCTACTATTACTCCCTCGGCCTTGATGGCTTTTATGAGCTCGGGGCCAATTCCTTCGGGGTAATAAGCGGTGGTCAGGGTCCAAGCCCTCAGCTCTTTCCGCACAGGCACTTGTTTGAGCCCGATGGCGTCAATTCCTTCTTGGAAAGCTTGGGCCAGGAGTCGGTGACGGGCAAACCGCTTCTCCATCCCTTCGGCCAGAATCTGCTGCAGGCTTACATCCAAGGCGTAGATGAGGTTGACAGGAGGGGTGGCAAAATAGGCTACTTTACCGGCTTCGTAAGCTTCCATAACGGGTAACCAGAGGCCGAAATCGGCATAGTAATTGAGGACTGGGGAACGACGCTTGCGGTAGGCTTCCATAGCCCGCTCGCTCACAACCATTAGAGCAAGACCGGGCGGGACCGCAATCGCCTTCTGGGAGGCCGTGAGGTAGACGTCAATCCCCCACTCATCTTGGCGGAATTCCATTGCGGCGGTGGCGCAGACCCCATCCACAATGGACAGAGCTCCGTACTTTTGGGCCAGCTCTCCCAGAGCTTTCACGTCCACTGCTACTCCGGTGGAAGTGTCTACGTGAGTGGCGGTTACGGCTTTAAAGCCGCCTTTCTTAAGGTGCTTTTCGGCCTCTTCCAGAGAAGGGGCCTCGCCCACGGGGGCTTTTATCACGGTCACTTCCGCCTGGTACCGCTTGGCGATGTCGGCCATCCGGTCTCCGAAGAAGCCTGAGCTTAGGACCAAGACCTTTTCCCCAGGCTCCACCAAGTTGACAATTGCCATATCCATGGCCAGGGTACCGGAACCAGCCACCACGAAGGGCTGGCCTTTCTCTGATAGGAAAACTTTCCTTAGGTTCTTCAAGGCCCTGCCGAAAATTTCGGCAAATTCCACGGACATGTGGCTGAGGGTTTTCGCGGACATCGCTCTCAATACGGCAGGGTCAAAATCTATGGGGCCGGGTATCATAAGGAGGAACTTCTCGTCCATTTTATCCCCCTCCGTTTGTTTTTTGGTAAAACTCTTCGGCCGACAGGGTCATTTCTACCCCTGGGACCTCGCCTATTTCCAAGGATAGGGTCAAACGGCGGCTTACCCGGAAGCCGCATTGGGAGAAGCAGCGTCTGGCTCGCAAGTTCTTCTCCATTGTGCGTAGGCGGACTCTTTTGAGGCCGAGCTCGCCAAAGAGGTAGCGCAGCAAAGTGAGCAAGGC
>JAPWUT010000200.1 GCA_028275425.1 Anaerolineae bacterium
AATGATGGCTGAGCTACGTAAAGGCGAATCATCCCCAGAAATAGGGCAGAAAGCAAGGCCAAGCGCTTTTCCTTAAGCCAAAAGGCAAGAAATAACGCTAAAGCGAACCCGGCCAGGGCTATGGGAATGGGAAGCTGCACCTTTGAAGCTAATACTATCCCTGAAAGCCAAGCCAGAGCTGGAGGGATTAGGGTCATCGCACAGTTATGTAATCCTTTATACGGGCGAAGGTGGATTCGCCTATGCCCGGCACCTTCTTTATGTCCTCAATGGAACCGAAGGGGCCATGGGTTTCCCTGTACTCAATTATCCTGCGGGCGAGGGAAGGGCCTATCCCTGGGAGCGATTCCAGCTCGGCTTGGGAGGCAGTGTTGATGTTAACCAGAGGCGAACGGGTTGGGGAAGACAGAGCTGAAGCAGCAGCGGGGGTGGCTTCTCCTTTGCGCGGAATGAAGACGTGCATCCCATCCTTGAGGGGCATAGCAAGGTTAATGCTGTCTAAGTCTGCTTCGGAAGTAGGGCCACCAGCAGCCATGAGGGCATCTTTTACAATGCTTCCCGGAGGGAAGGAGTAAACGTCGGGCTTGAGGACAGCACCTGAAACGTAAACGCGCAGCGGGGATGGAGTAGGTGTCGGGGGCGGGGGAACAATCTCCATCGCTCCCGGCTGAGGCCTACGCAAGAGGAAAACAACAGCCCCTACCAAGATAAGGTTGATAAGGGTGTAAGTGATGAACTGCTTTGCATTTTCCATATGCCACCTCCAAAAGGGGAGGTGTGCCAGCTTGCGTTTTAAATGAGAGCGTATATTTCAGGGCGGCGGTCCTTCAGGGCGGGGAACTTCTCACGGAGCCAGGAGACCTCTTCCATGTTCAAGCTGGCCAAAAGCACTTCTTCGTCCTTTCCTCCCTCTGCTATCGCTTCACCCAGGGGGCTGTAAGCCCCAGACCAACCACCGAATTCGTTCTTGGTCCTGTTGCATCCTACCACGAAGAGCTGGTTTTCAACTGCTCTTGCCCTTAAGAGAAGCCGCCAATGCGCTATCCTCTTTTGGGGCCAGTGGGCCGGGATGAAGATAATCTCAGCCCCTTTGAGGGTGTAGAGGCGAAAAAGTTCGGGGAAACGCAGGTCGTAGCAAATGGCCAGGGCGGTCTTCCCCCAGGGCAAAGAAAAAATAGGGGTCTCGTCTCCGGGGGAAAGGAACTTGGTCTCATCCATGGGGGCGTAGAGGTGTATCTTGCGGTAGGCCCCTAAAAGTTCGCCCTCGGGTGAGAAGATGGTGGCAGTATTGTAAAATCGGCCATCCTTCTCTTCCAAGGTAGAGCCTATGAGGTAAATGGAATACTTGCGTGCAAGGGCAGCAACTTCTTGGAAGTAGCCTTCCCCGAGGGGGGAAGCAAAATCCTGAACCCTATTCAGAACGTAACCGGAAAGCCAGAGTTCCGGGAGTATGGCAACTTGCGCTCCATTTTTGCAGGCCTCCTCCAGGAAAGATGAGGCGCGGGCAATGTTCTTCTCGGGCCTGCCGGGGAAAACGTTCATCTGGACGATTGCAACTTTGATTTCCTTCATGGCTTCTTTGGGCTTATTATTTCTGATGGCAAGTTCTTGGCCTTAAACATAAGGACCAAAGCGCCTTTTTCCGACCGAGTGCGGTGGATTTGGTTGGCTTTCGCCACCCAAAGGTCGCCCTCGCTCAGAGTGAGGGAGCTACCATCGGGCAAATCAACAGTCATCTCCCCTTCAATGACAAGGTAAAGCTCATCCTGAGGGTGGCGGTGGAAGACGTAATCCCCTTCAAAGCGGCTCAAGTAGGCCCTGTAGTCGTCCACATCGGCCAAGATATAGCGCGTGAAGGGCTGCTTTATAAAGTTAGCGGCTTCTTTTACATTCACCTTCTTCTCCATCTCTTCCCTCAAACCGAAGGAGGTGTGAAAATTGCTAAAAGAATCAACGGCTCATCACCCTGGTTCCGTACCCCATGCTCAACCCCAGCTGGGGCGAAGGCGCAATCCCCCGGGCCAAAATCAACCCATTTATCGGCCATAAAGCAGGCCCCTCTACCCGATATAACCATAAAAGTTTCAGCGGAACCAGGATGGACATGAGGCTCAATAGCGCCGTGGGGTTCTATCTTAACCACATGGAGGCTCAGGGCTGGGTTAACCTGGCTTGAAATCAAGACCTTTGTCCACACACCTTGGAACCGTGGGTGAGGTTGCCACGGGACAGCATCAGCCTTAAGGGTTAAAGGCTCCATGGCTACCCCCTCTGTGAGCGCTCTGAAGCCAGCCTGTAAATGGAACGGGCCAGTTCCCTTATGTAATTGCTCTGTTCTACCCCTTTAACCCATCGCTCCGGAATGCCCGAAATGCCATTGAAGGCTCCACTCAAAGCCCCAGTTATAGCGGCAGTGGTATCGGTATCGTATCCGCCCATAACAGCTGTAACGACCGAGGTCTTAAAGTCTTCCGGCGTCCTCAAGAAGCAATAGAAGGCAGAAGCCACAGTTTCCACCACATAACCGCCAGTTCCGAGGATTTCCAAAGCCTGCTCTGGTTCTATATTTCTGCGCAAAAGCTCCTTTGCCTTCAAGAGGTTTTCTGTGAGATGGGAAGGCCCTATGAATTCGCAAGTTGCTTCTAAGAGGCCTTCAGTACCTGCCCCGGATGCCAACCTCGCTACCGCGTAAGCTACAGCCAATCCCCCTTTTAAAGCTTCCGGGTTGCGGTGGGTTATAATTCCGGCCTTCTCCACATCGTCCTTGAGCCTTTCGGGGGTCCAGGCGTTCAGCAGACCTACGGGAGCAATGCGCATGGCAACGCCATTGCCGGCGGCAAATTCCCCTCCTTCCCCGCTTTCCTCCCAGCTTAGCCCCTTCATGAGGCGCTGGATTGCCTTCAGGGTGGTGAGGCCAATTCCCCTGGGCTGTCCTTCCTTCACCCAGCGGACAAACCTGTAGGCCAGGTCTTCGGGATTGACTTCACCTTTATCCACGATGCTTTCGGCATGGATAATCATCATCTGGGTATCATCGGTAAATTGGCCGGGGCCAAGCTTTCGGTTGGGGGAAGGGAGAAAATCTTCCACTACACCGTAGCGCTTGCGGATAACCTCAGGAGGCAAACCCTCAACAGGCATGCCCAAGGCATCACCTATAGCAAGGCCTAAAAGGCAACCCTCAAATCTCTCCAGCGCTTACCTCCTCCGGCTCTAAATAGCGGATTTTGGATGGGTCGCTTATACGGTCCGGGAAGAGGATGCCATTAGTGTGGTCAATTTCGTGTTGGAAGACCCTGGCCAAAAGGCCATCGGCTTTTATCCTGACCCTTTTGCCCCTTGGGGTTTGGGCTTCTACTTCTACAAATGTTGCCCTTTTCACCTCCCCCACTATCCCTGGCAGAGAAAGGCAACCTTCTTCGGCCTCTTCTTCCCCTTCCATCTTGACGATTTCAGGGTTTACGAGAGCAAATACTCGGCTTTTGCCATTGCCCTCTTCAGGGGGTAGTTCCACCACAATAACCCTAAGGGGAACCCCTATTTGGATAGCGGCCAAACCAATGCCTTTAGCGGCCCTCATCGTATCCAGCATATCCTGAATGAGGGCCTTCAGCTCCCGGTTGAAATTAGTCACCTCTTTAGATTTAACCCGCAAACGGGGGTCATCGCCAGTAAGGATTCTCCGCACCATTACTCCTCCCCTTCTCAAGCCAAATTATATCGCACCGGAGGCCGCTTTGTCAAAACCTCTATGGAATGTAA
>JAPWUT010000201.1 GCA_028275425.1 Anaerolineae bacterium
TCCCACTCGGGGCGGGGTTGCTAATGTGGGCTGCTCGCCCCCTATTTTGGTTTTTGGGGGCACCTCCCCCCAACCCCCTGGGAGGGGGCTGCGCCCCCTCCACCCCCTTTGCCCACCCCCGTTGGCTGAGGGTTTGCAGCGTTTTGGGTCCCACTCGGGGCAGGGTTGCTAATGTGGGCTGCTCGCCCCCTATTTTGCCCCAAACCCCTTGCCAAGGGGCTTGCGCCCCCTGGACCCCCCATTTGCCCACCTTCGTGGGCTTTGGGTTTGCCAGGGTTTTGGGGTGTTAACCTCTCCCCGGCCCGAACCCCGCCAAATTCCCCCCTTCCCTCACAGGGAAGGGGGTCAGGGGGTTAGGTCAGAAGGGCCCACGCCCCCCGCCATGGGGGCTCCGCCCCCTGACCCCTCTTTTCCCATGCTGTTTTTAAGGAGGTAAAAGCAATGATTCCAGGTAGCTATCCGGGACACGGCGCAGGGAGTAGACGGATTGGCGTTTGGATAGGGCTAAAGGTATGGCTTTAAGCCCCGCCAGCTGGCCTCTTAGCCTGGCTCGGGCCGCTTCGCCACGCCACGCCCTTAAGGCATCGGCCGCTATCTTGAGCTGGGCTTTGAGGATAATGGGCCAGTATTTTCGGAAAAGGCTGCTCGGGTAATCCTTGGCTAATACGTAGATGAAGTTGCGCCCATTGTAAAAGCTGGCCAGCTTGCCACCACCCGTAGCACTTAGGCGATGGTAAGCTATGGCTTTGGGCGTATAGACGCAACGGTAGCCCGCTATCTGAGCCCGCCAGGCTAAGTCCACATCTTCACAGTACATGAACATGTCCTCATCAAAGAGCCCAATCTCTTCCAACATGGCTTTCCTATACGCCGCTGCCCCCCCACATGCCCCAAAGACGTATTCTTCACGGTCGTATTGCCCTCTGTCTTCCTCCCAAACACCCCTATTTCCGGGTACGCCGTCAAGCCGGTAAAAATCCCCCGCTGAATTTATTATACTCCTCCGGTCATAAAGCAGGATTTTGCTTGCCGCCATCCCGGCCTCCGGGTGCCTTTGAAGGGCATCCCAAAGGGATTCCAGCCAGTTTGGGTGCGCTTCGGCATCGTTGTTCAATAGGGCTATTACTTCGCCTTGCGCTGCTTTTATCCCGGCATTGGCTCCACCGGTAAGGCCTAAGTTCCTAACAAGCTTCACTACCCTGACCTCCGGAAACTCCTTTTCTACCAGGGCCAAAGAGCCGTCCGTAGAGGCATTATCCACAAGGATTACCTCAAAGGCTTTGAAAGTCTGCTCCCTAAGGGATTGAAGGCAACCCCTGAGAAATCTCTCCCCATTCCAATTGGGAATTACGACCGAGACTTTAACCTCCATCGCTCCTCATAAGACCTGGTTCTCGCTGGAAGAAGGCTTTGAGAGCCTCCTCCCATGGCCTCAGGGTTATCCCGATCTGGGCCCCAGCAAAGTTTCGCAGGGGGGTAAAAAGGGGAGGCTTTGCCACCCTGACCCACTCCTTGGATGTTATCGGCTCAACCGGCACGTTCCCCCTCCCCGATAGCTCCAGGATTAGTTTGGCAAAGTCGTAGCGAGAGCAGTAGCCGGAATTGGTGAAGTGATAAGTTCCGTAGAAGTTAGTGCGGATAAGCTTGGAGATAGCTACAGCTAAGTCCAGAGCGTAAGTTGGATTGCTCACCTCATCCGTAACAACCCGCAGGCTTCCCCGCTCATCAGCAGCACGGATTATCTTGGTGATGAAGTTGTTCCCACCGTGGTAATATAGCCAAGCGGTGCGAACGATGAAGAAGCGGGATAGGATTTCGCGCACAAATTGTTCGCCGGCCAGCTTTGACCGGCCATATACCCCAACTGGGTTCGGGCGGTCAAATTCCCAGTAGGGTTCAGAGGCGGTGCCGTCAAAGACTTCATTGGTGCTTACGTAGACCATGACAGCCCCCGATTCCAAAGCAGCCACTGCTACGTTCCTTGTGCCCAAGGCATTCACCGCATAAGCTTTCTCCGGGTCAAGCTCGCACCCATCAACATCGGTGAAGGCTGCTGCATGGATAATGACTTCAGGCTTGAATTTTTCA
Organism: Anaerolineae bacterium; assembly: GCA_028275425.1. GTDB lineage: Bacteria > Chloroflexota > Anaerolineae > SpSt-600 > SpSt-600 > SpSt-600. The sequence goes on from JAPWUT010000201.1 coordinate 2,089, forward strand.
AGGCAAGCCTTCAATGATTCAAGCTGAGTTATGTCGCATTCAGGCCTGGCCAGTGGGAGGACTTCATCCTCTTTCAGCACTTCCAGCAGGGCCCGGCCGAGCTGCCCTTTACTTCCGGTCAAGGCAATCCTCATGGCGCTTCCTCCATGGAAAGCTTCCGGATGAAGCGACCCCGGAGGGACCAAGGGCCTGCCTCTTCCACTTTAACTATAACCATTTGCCCCTGCCAGTTCCCTGGGTCCTCAAAGAACACCAGCTTATTGGTCCGGGTCCTCCCAAACCAACGGCCCTTGCGCCTCCCCTCAACTAAAATTTCCACCTCTTCCCCCAAAAGCCCAGCGTTTATTTCCGATGAGATTCTTTCCTGGAGTTCTTCTATCAGCCTCAGCCTCCTCTTCTTCTCTTCGGGTGGGACGTCGTCCTTAAGGCGGGAGGCGGCAGTGCCTGGGCGGGGAGAATAAGCTGCTACGTGCACTACGTCAAACCTTATCTCTTCAAGGAGCCGGTAAGTGTTCATGAATTGCTCTTCGGTCTCGCCCGGAAAGCCGACGATTACATCCGTAGCCAAGCTGACCCCAGGAATGGCTTCCCTTATTCTCTTAACCAGCTCTTTATACTGAGCGACGGTGTAACCCCTGACCATCCGCTTAAGGATGGCATCGTCTCCGGATTGGACTGGGATTTCCAGATGCTCGCAGACTTTGGGGAGGGAAGCTACGGTTTCAATGAGCTTCTGGCTCATGTCGGCCGGATGGGAGGTTAGGAAGCGGATGCGCCACAGGCCTTTTATCGGGTGGAGGGCTTCCAAGAGGTCGGCCAGGTCTGGCTTTGTAGGAAGGTCGCGGCCGTAGGAGTCAACGTTTTGGCCCAGGAGTGTGACTTCCCTTGCGCCACGCTTAACCAGGTCTTCCACTTCAGCGATTATTTCCTCCGGCGGGCGGCTCCTTTGTTTACCCCTCCTAAGCCTCACAATGCAATAGGTGCAGAAGTGGTCGCAACCGTATACTATGGGGACGTAGACAGAGACAGGGGCTGGAAGAGGCGGCCTTACCCATCTATCGCCTAAGGCCAAGCGCTCTCTTACGGCTTTTACGAATCCTTCCACATCGGAAGGGCGCAGGAAGAGGTCCACATAAGGGTATTGCTGGTGCAGGATTTGGGCATCGTTCACGAAGCAGCCCATTACTGCCAGGAAGGCATCCGGGCGGCGACGTTTCACCGCCTTGAGGGAAGCCAGGTGCCCTCTGACTTTATCCTCGGCACTTTGGCGGACAACGCAGGTATTGAGCAGAAGGACATCGGCTTTGCCGGGGTCTTCAACCCGCACAAAGCCCATCTGCTCCAGGGCTTCCGCTGCCCTGGCCGAGTCTGCATCGTTCATCTGGCAGCCTATGGACCAGAGGTAGTATTTCATCGCAGTTTAGCCAAGGTAGAGAATATGTGCACCCACAATGGGCTTCTTTGGCCACATATTTTCCCGCTTTTCAAAGATTCTAAAAACTCCCTCTCCCCGCTAAAAGGCTCCATCTCAACCCAGGCTTTCCCTATCTCCCAGGGGGTATGGGCATCGCTCCCCGCCGAAACGGGTATACCCCTTTCGGAAGCGAGCTTAAGGGCTTTAGCGTTGTCTTGGGGTAAGATGGTCCGGGCATTGAAGCCTTCAA
>JAPWUT010000202.1 GCA_028275425.1 Anaerolineae bacterium
ACCTTGTGCTTTCCTTGGCTCAGGTAAACTTGGGCTTCCCGCCTTAGGTCAGAGGAAGTTTCTAAGATTTGCTGTCCGTCTATTTCCAGGGATGAAGGGGAATTAGAGAGAAGGGCAAAGCCGTAGTAGCCAGGCTTGCCGATTTTCAGGAACCCTTTCCATTCCACGCTGAAGGGTGCCGGTAACGGCTGGATGTGCCAGCGGAAGGCGATAAAGGGGTCAATCCTGGCGAAAACTGGCTCTCCGCTCCATTCCGTTCCCCGGTAGTAGTAACCCGTGAGGCCGCTTTGGAAGGCAGGATTTAGGTTTAAGAGTTCCTTCGGGACGATGCCGGTGAGCTTCCCTCCGTAGATTTCAATCTGCCCTGTCCCTTCCAGCCTCAAATCGTGCCAGCCTTTGATGAACCAATGGCTCATTTCCTCGCCGCCTTTGAGGCTCAGTGCTCCTTCAGCCCCGGCAATGTTGAGCTTGGCTGAGGGAGGGCCGTTGAGTTTGAGGGTGTAAAAACCTGTCTCGGGGATGAAGAGGCTTCCTTCTTCGCCCGCATTCTGAGGCAGTGAGCGTAGCCCCATAGAGCCATTGACTTCTTCCTTCCGCACTTGGATCAGCCTGAGCATGGTTTTGCCCGATGGGTCGGGTATTTCTTGGACTTTTGCCTCAGGATACCAGTGGAGGAAAACCTCCAGCGGTGGGTCGTAGCGGGGGTCCACAAGGTAAACTATGTCTCGGTCGGTCTCCTCGCGGAGGGGGATGTGCTCAAATGAGTCCAGGAACCGGAGGTCTATTCCCGGAGGCAGGAGGAAGAGCACCGTAGGATCGTTAGCGTAGATGGAGTAGAAACGGTAGGATGGGCCAAGGGAGGAGATTATCTTGCCGGCGGTGGTTTCCAGGCCGTAGAAGGCGTAAAAAACCCTAAGGTCTTTGGCCTGGCGGAAGAAATAAGTGTGGGCATTCAGGGCCAAGGCCGAAAGCATTAGGAGGCCGACCAAGCCTCGGGAGAGGAAGCGAGGGCTGGCTGAAGCTACCTCTTTTAGTGGTAGCGCGGCCATGAAAGCAACCGCAGTTACTACTCCTATGTTGCGCAGGGCTTGAGGGGCTTCAATTGACCAAATCCCAGGCTGGAGGAAGAGGATAAGCCAAAGTAGCATTAGGCCGTAGCGCCAGTCCAAGGCCCGGCGCAGGCAAATTCCAATTCCGACCACCATGAGGGCTCCCGTCACGGGGTCCAGCATGGGGGCATCGGGGAGATTGTGGCGGGGGTTGAAATCTCCACGCTGGTGGAACATGAGGAGGGTGGTCTGGACGTTGCGTTTGATGGCTTCCGGCCAGGCTTGCTGGGGATGGAAGCGCAACAGGTAAACTTGGCGGGAGCGATGGAGGAAGGAATCGGGGTGGTGGGTAGCATAGGAGAGGATTGGAGCCGAGGCTAAGAGGAAAGCCGTTAGGAAGATTAAGAAGGCGGTGATGGTGCGCCTTATCTGGCCCTTGAAGAGGGCGGGGGCAAAGGAGACCAGGGCTAAGATGGGGAAAAGGCGGAAGGCAGCGTAACCCATGAAGCCCCATCCGGCCGCGAAGCCTGCCAGGAGGAAATCGGTGCGGCGTCCTCTCAGGAAACCTCGCCAGAGGAAGTAGAGGGAGAGGGGGGCGAAGAAGGGCACGGTTATGGCATCAAAGACCACACGGCTGAAGTGGAAGTGCCAGCGCATTATCCCGAGCAGGAATGCTCCAGCCAAGGCCAATTTTTCATCCACAAGCTTGAGCAAGAGGTAGAAGGCTACAATTCCGGCCAAGCCGTAGAAGATGGGCACAAGTCTTAAAGCCAAGGGCTCTTTTCCCAGAAGCCTCAGGGCAAGCGATAGGGAGTAAATGAGGAGGGGGCCTCGGCCATTGCAGGCTTCAAAGAAGGCCGGATAAGTTCCCGAACTCATTGCCCATAGGGCGTCCAGCGCATTGCAAGCCTCATCGTAATAGATGCCGGGGGGCATTTCGCCGATTTGGTAAGTGCGGAGGAAGAAAGCTACCAGCAGGATTAGAACCAGGGCTAAGCTGCTGGCTTTTGGTGCTGAAGGGGAAACAGTGGGGTGCTCTTCCAGGATGTAGAAAGCAAGCCCGAAGTAGAGGAGGGAGAGGGCGTAGAAAAGCCAAGGCAAGGGGGTTTGGGCAATCTCAAATAGCTTTATTGTCCACAGGTTGGCAAGGGCTGCGGAAATAAGCAGACCGAAGCCGAGAATCCTCCTCCAGGTGCCGGAGGAAAGGGGTAAGCTTTGGGCGAAAGCTGGGGGCTTTTCGGACACAGTAGCGATGAAGCCGAGGCCGGCGCTCAGGGCCAGGAGGCTCACCCCCACAGCCGTTCGGGCCGGTTTCAATATCGCCAAAGCTCCTACCAAACCTACGCTTGTGGCGGCAAGTAAGAGGGGTAATCTAAGCCTAGGCATTTACTTGAAGAACCGTAGGAAATTGACGATGTGTTCGGGCAAGCGGCGCCAGGTGTCTTTCTTCCAAAGCCTCTTCCATATCCGGCTTGGCCTGAGGTAGAAACGGCGGTAGGCTTCGTGCCATTTCTTTTCCACCAGGGAAGCTGGCAAACCCGGAAGCTCATAGTGGGCTTTGTCGTCGTGGATTCCAAACTCGCGCCAGCTTTTGGCGAAAAGCTTCCCCTCTTTCATCACAATCTGGTATAGCTCTGTGCCCGGGAAGGGGACGGCCATCATGAAATTGGCCAGCTCTGGGTCCAGTTCCAGAGCGAAGCGGATGGTATCCTCCATAGTTTGCTCATTCTCCCCTGGCAGGCCGAAGATGAAGAAACCCATGGTCTCAAGCCCTGCCTTCCGGGCATTGCGGAAAGCCTGGCGCACCTGCTCCAAAGTCTGGGCCTTCTTTATCCGCCTGAGGATTTCCTCGTTTCCGCTTTCCACCCCAAAGCCGACCCTTTTGCAGCCGGCTTCTTTCATCAGCCGGAAAAGCTCCTCATCGGTGCTGGTTACCCTCATCCCGTGGATGGTAATCCAGGGGACTTTGTTTAGGCCTTCTTTTATGAGGAGCCTGCAGATTTCCTTAGCCCTTTCCAAATCCAAGTTCCAGACATCATCGGTTACCCCTATTTCGGTAGCGCCGAGTTCTTCCACTAAGTAGCGCCATTCTTTTATGACCTCGGATGGGGAACGGGGCCGCCAAGTGTTGCCGGTTATGGGCTTGGAGCAGTAGATGCACTGGTAAGGGCAGCCTCGGGAGGTGAGGATAGTGTAAGCTCTGGCGTTAGGGTCAAGGCCATCGGTCAAGGGCTGGAGGTTAGTGTAGCGTTCAATTTTGAAGAGGTGGTAGGCAGGCCAAGGGAGGTTATCAATATCCTTGCGCAAGGGGCGAGGGGGGTTGTGGACTATCTGGCCTTCCTCGTTCCGGAAGGAAAGGCCCAGGATTTTACCGTAAACGGATTCGGGGAAGAGGCGGGGCTTTTCGGGGTCGTCCCCGTTCCGAGGGGGTGCTTCTTCCAAAGCCTGCATAAGCTCAATGATTGTATCCTCGGCCTCGCCTCGCACTACCAGGTCCACTTCTGGCCTTTCCATTGATTCGTGGGGCAATATTGTGAGGTGAGGCCCTCCCAGTATGGTTATTGCTCCGTGGGCTTTGGCCGTCTGGGCTGCTTCCCATGCCTCGTATATGAGGGGGGTAGGGCTTGATATGCCAACCACTTCAAATGGGTTGCGTTTGAGGAAGGA
>JAPWUT010000203.1 GCA_028275425.1 Anaerolineae bacterium
GTTTTCGGCCATGACGTCAAGTTGGCCAGCTATGGCATTTATGAGGCTGAGCTCGGATGAGGAGAATTGCAAGGGGTGGGAGAAAGTGAACCAGAGGAGGCCATTTTGCAAAGGTATGCCTATAGCGGACCTCGCCCCAATTTCTTGGAGGGCCTCCCTGAGGATGATGGGGGCCTCGCGGACGAAGGGGATGACTACTGGTTCCCCTTGGATGGCTAAGAGCCTGGAGCAAGCGCTTGGGGGTTTACCTTTAGCATCCTGCCATATCCTACCCAAGGCTATGCAATCGGACACAAGCCCGTTTCTGTCCAAAATCACGAAAGCGGCCCCTGCCGCCTTGGTCAAATCCCGCAAGCCCGATAGGAGTATTTCTATCCCTTTCTCCAGTTCCGGCTCCGAAAGCGCCTTCTGGCTTATCCTAAGGAGCGCGTACGATTCATCCATCCTCTGCCTGAGGTACTGGCGCATCTTTTCCAAAGCTCGGGCTAACTTTCCAATTTCATCGTCCCGCACCAAGGATAGATTCTCATCCAGATTGCCACCAGCTAAGCGCACAGCCCGACGCGAAAGCTCTTCCAAAGGCCGGGTCAGCCTGGAGGTAAGCACCGAGGCTACCGCGACAAGGGAGAGCAGGATGAAAAGTTGGACTAAGGCGAAAAGGGCTATAAACCTGTTAATCCTGCCGACCACTTCACCTACAGGGAGGAAAGCCAGAGCATTTTCCCCTTTCAGGACGATTTTGTCCCCGAAGTCTTCCGGTACGCCGACCGGGCAGAGGAAAAGGTTGGGCTCTTTTACCCAAAAGCAAAGGTTGGGCTTCTCTATAGCCACCCGCACTAAAAGCTTCTCAGGCCCTTGGGTTCGTATCAAGGCAAAGAGCCAATTGCCTTGGGAATAGTAGGGCCTTGATAGAGGCCAAGAGCGGGCTAAAGCCTCCCTCTCTTCAGGGGGCAGGGTTTCTAAGGAATCCCCCGGCCGTACTATTGAGCAGGAGGAAGGGCAAAGGGAGGTAATAGCCTTCTCACGCTCCCCCGCAGGCAAAGACAAAATGTAATCGGCGAGCTTTTCTGCCCTTTGGATTGAAAGGCTTACCGAGGAAAGTGTTTGCTTGAGTCCGTCATAAGCAGCTTCAAGTTCACCCTTTGTCCTTACGAAAGTAAGGACAGCTATTGAAGCGAGGAAGATGAGGAGGTAAAGGGCGAGGAACCAGGACACGAAAGCCATGGCCGTGCTTCTGGCCATAGGGGAGGGATTGCCGGAGCGGATTGGAGGTGGCTTGTAGAGGGGGGAAAGGCGGAAAAGGAGGGCTCCAAGGAAGATTGCCGGCAGGGGCAAGAAAAATTTCCCCAGGGATAAGAGGTTGCCTTTCAAGGTCAATTCCGGCACCGAAGCCAAGGCGAAGGACAAGGGCGTAGGCCAGGATACCAAAGAGGCCAAAACTGAGGCTACTTCTGGCTCCCGCAAACGGCGTGGGAGGGGGTCGGAATAATCAAGGGTCAAGAGGAAGCCCAGGAGCGAGCCGAAAAGGACCTCTCCAGCCGCCGAAAGCCAGGGGAGCTTGCCAGTCGCTGCTCCTGTTACTCCGCCGGCCAAAGCCACCAGCGCACCCGACCAAGCGCCATCAATAGCTGTTAGGAGGATAAACAAAGGGGCGAGGAAAGGAGCCAGCTGAGGGGATTGGTTGGCCGCCGCACATAGCAAGGCAAAGGCTAAAGTTTTAACCCCCACTTTTATGGCTGAACGTTTGAGGTACAGTAGGCCAATGATGGCCAAGCAATATGAAGCCAAAAGAAGCAAATAAAGCCCCATGCCTTAGGTGCCTCTTGTTGAAATTCCACGTTTATTTTATCACCTAACCTTAAGCCGAGCAAAACAAGCCTTGCCCAGGGTGTGCCAACGGGGAGTCCAAGGGGCTCTGCTTCTTGGCGAAGGTGGGGCCCCTAACCCTCAACCGTCGCGAGGAGATTGCTTCGGGCCCAAGCAAACCCGCTCAACCTGTTAACGTAACTTAGGCCTTTTTGCTCCTGAGCCTTTCTCTACCAAGGCCTGCCCGAACCTCAGCACAATTACAAAAAGGCCTGTTAGAACGCTTAGGCCAATCCTAAAGGACTTGGGTCTGTAAACGAACTCAATTACATCTTCCCCTGCGGGGAGGCTAACGGCTCGGAAATAGCCCCAGACTTTGCGGACCGGAAGAGGACCCAAGCGCAGGGAGCGCGCTTCCCATCCGGGGTAGAAGGCATCCGTTAACACAAGGTAACCTGGTTCATTGAGCCGCACTCTGATTACAACTTTCTCTTCCCCGTACTGCTCTATCAAGGCCTCTTCCCCAGGCTTTATACTGCGCCTTACGGCCTCTTCCAAAGCGTAGGGGTCATCCAGCTCCACCGGCACCGCTTCCTCCCCATGCACCAATATTGCCCTCGGCAGGAAATCCAAATTCTCGTAAACCTTGACATCGCCGGAATGGACCAAAAGGAAAGGCCCTTGGTCGGATATGGGCAGGGGATAGAAAGCTCCCGCAGGCTTGTTGAAGAGGGAAGAGCCTTTGAGGTGCCAATTGCCTTCTTCTAAAAGGCTTCGGAAGACCACCTTTTCCACTTCGCCCCACTGCCCCCACTCCTTCACCGAATGGTAAAGCTTTGAGCCCCTCATTGCCGGCTCGGCAAAATCGGGCATTTGGCCTACAAGCCGGGCACACCCCGCCCCAGAACAGGCTTCCGGAGAGGTATCCTCCCCCGCCTTGAGAGTGAAAGAAAAGCGCTGGCCTCCTCTCAACAGGACCTCTACCTCCGCCACCGGGGTCCCATGCTCCGGAGAGCTTCCCTCAATCCAAGAGATAAACCCAATCCCGGTGGCCGGGAAAGCCTCCGGCAAAGTCACAGTCAAAGTCTCCCCAGCTTTGAGGGAAGCGCCAAGAGCTAAATCGTAGTAGACCCCGTCCACCCATAAATCGTAAACCTTGTCCGTCACCACAAAACGCACGTTGAAGAGGTCCAGAAGGGGATCGGGTGGCATGGAGTGGATGAACTGATACAGCCTGCCATCCATCGCCTTCTGGCCAGAATAATGCATGAGGCCGGTCACTTTCACGAAATCCCTCAAGGGCAAAAGCCCCCCATCGTAGCCGTCAACCGCCTGCAGTCCGTAGAGGGCGGGCAAGTTCGGCGCGAGGATTTCCTTCTGCTTTATCGCCACCACGTAATCGTAGAAGGCCTCCTCCCCCAAAAGCTCCAAATAAGCCGAGCGCATCTCGCTCAAATCGCCGGGGTCAAAGACGAGGGAGGAATAGGAGAGGAAGCGGAACTGTCCCCCTTCTTCCTGGGCAAGAGCCAAATGAAGAGGCGCAGTCCGCCAAGTGGAGAAAGCTTGGGGAGCAGTGGGGTGGTTAAGCGGCATCTTCCTTGAGGCTACAACTAACTCCGCTGCCAGTAGTATAACGGCAGGCCATTTAGGGAATCTTTTGATGTGCACTGCCGGGATGAAACCTAAGCCTAAGAGGCTCGCGATTCCCCACGGTATCAGCGCTTTGATGGGCGGCGGTGAAAGCAGTAGGGAAGGGGCCAGGAGAAGAAGGCCGGCCCCCAAAAGGAGCGGATAAGGCCTCAGGGAAACGGAACGCAAGCTGTCCAATCCTATCCCCGCCAGCATAGATAGCCCCAAGGCATA
>JAPWUT010000261.1 GCA_028275425.1 Anaerolineae bacterium
CCGGTGGAAGGAGCTGGTGAGGGGCGGGCCCTTGGGCCCGCAAAATGGCTGGCAAGTCGCCCATGCAGCCCTCGCTGAGCCAATCCTTGGGGGGTCTTTTAGGGACCTCTCTCCCCTGAGACTGGTTTTGGTCTTAGGGGACTGGGAGAAGCCGGCGAAGAGGTTAGCTCCTGACCTGGTCCAGGGGCGGGGTTGCCGCATCCATCAGGCAACACTATAGGGGAAGACCAGGGGTGGGAAAAGAAGCCCTTATCTCGGCCATAAGACGCATAACTAACGCCATAAACTCGGCCTTGGACTTAGCTACAACCCTCCAACTCATAACCGGCACCACCGCCGAGGTTATGGGGATGGATTCCTGTTCCATTTACCTCCTGGACAAATCGGGGGAATACTTGGTCCTCAGAGCCTCCACTGGGCTTGCCCCGCAGGCCATAGGTAAAGCCAAACTGCGCCTCGGAGAAGGCCTCACCGGCTGGGCAGCACTCCACGCTGTCCCCGTGGCCGCAAAAGATGCGGCCTCAGACCCCCGCTTCAAACTCCTCCCGGAAACAGAAGAATGGCATTTCAAGTCCCTCTTGGCCGTCCCCCTATCCATCCAAGGGAGAGTAATCGGCGCCATGAACGTCCAGACCTCCTCTTACCACGATTACACACAAGAGGAAATAGAACTCCTAAGCCTCGTAGCTGACCTGGCGGCCGGAGCAATTGAAAAAGCAATGCTTTACGACAATATGCAACGCCAATTGGAGGAACTTTTGGCCCTGGCCGAAGTAAGCAAAACAATCGTCTCCCCCCTCTACCTGGACGATGTCCTCAAAGTTGTGGCCGAAATGGCCGCCAAGATGATAAAGGCCACCGGTTGTTCCCTCCTCCTGCTTGACGAAAAAGGTGAACTCGTCCCCAGGGCCTCTTACGGCCCTCCCAAAACCCTCCCGAAGCTTGAAGAGGTGATTTCCAAAGGCGAACCGTTAGTCTTTACGGAAGCCCCTGCCTTCTTAGCCGTCCCGCTTACGATGCGGGACAAGGTGCGGGGAGTACTGGCCTGTTACACCGAAAAACCGCGCCTTTTCTCCCAAGAAGAACTCCGCTTCCTCTCCACTTTGGCCAACCAAATAGCCTTGGCCATAGAGAACGCCACCCTTGTAGCGGGGATAACAATCATAAGAGAAATGCACCACCGCATCAAGAACAACCTCCAAACCGTAGCCATGCTCCTGCGGATGCAAATGGCAGAAGAGGAAAACCATTCCGCCCGACGCTCATTCCAAGAAGCCATAAACCGCATCCTCAGCATCGCCACAGTCCACGACATACTTTCAAGCCAGGGCTTTCAGCAAGTGGATGTCTTAGCCCTCATAGAAAGGCTCGCCTCCATCTTGGCCGAAAACATGGCTGTTCCGGGTAGAAACGTGGAAATCAGAGTCCAAGGCCAAGCCATTTTCCTGCCAGCCCGCCCTGCTACCGCCTTAGCTTTAGCCGTTAATGAACTCATCCAAAACGCCTTGGAGCATGCTTTTGTTGGAAAGGACGAAGGCACAATATCCATCACCGTAGGGCAAGCCGGGGAAAAATTTTCCGTGGAGATAACCGATGATGGGGTGGGGTTCAAAGGACCAGAGCCCAAACAAACCTTGGGTCTGCAGATAGTCCGAACCCTGATAGAAGACGATTTAAAGGGCTCTTTCACCATAAAGAGCGGGGAAAAGGGCAAGGGGACCCAAGCTTTGATTGAAGCGCCTCTCCCCAAGACCCTAACATCAGGTTAAGAGGAAGAGGCTATGGAGGAAAAAGGGGCTAAGGAAAGAGCAAGTCCCCCCCAGCCTTACATAGACCTGGAACAAGCTGTAGCTACAATTGAAAGCAAACTGCCTAACATCTCCCAAACCACTGCTTACCCCGTCTTGCTGATGCTTTCGGGCTTGCCGGGGACCGGGAAATCCTTCTTGGCCCGGAAACTCTGCGAGAAAATCCCGTTTGTAGTTGTGGAATCAGATTTCGTCCGCAAGACCCTCTTTAACCCTCCAACCTATTCCCCACGGGAAAGCGCTTTCGTCCACAGAGTATGCCACATTCTGATTGACCGGCTACTCAAGAAGAAGCTGAGGGTAATTTTTGATGCTACAAACCTATCCGAAATGCACAGGGAATATGTCTACCGCTTGGCCGAGAAGAACAACGCCAAATTGGTGATAGTCCAGACCGTAGCCCCTGAAGAAGTAGTGAAGGAAAGGCTTGCGAAACGCCACACTGCTCGTGACGACCACGACCTCTCCGATGCTGATTGGGAGGTTTATTCCCGGATGAAACAATACCGAGAACCCATTGGGAGGCCTCACATAGTAGTGGACACAAGCAAAGATTTGGAGGAAGAAATCCAGAAAATCTTAAGGGCACTTCAGCGATGAAAAGCCTGATAATCTTTAACCCTGCGGCTGGCCCCCGTCGCAATTGGGAAGCCTTGACTAAGGCCGCTTTTGCCTTAGAAAAGGGCGGCTGGAAAGTGGAAGTAGTGGAAACCGAAAGCAGCGATGAAGTCTACAAACTGGCCAAAGAAGCCGCTTCCTCGGGTTACGATGCCGTAATAGCCGCTGGAGGGGATGGCACAGTAAACGGAGTGGTTAATGGGATAGTGGGGACAGAAACAGCCTTAGGGGTTTTGCCCCTCGGCACTGGGAACGTATGGGCACGCCAGCTGGGTTTAACTTCCGCCAACCTCTTCCTGGGCTTGCCAGATGCAGCCAAGGCAGCCGAAATCCTCCTGGAATCATCCACGGTCAAAGTGGATGTAGGCCTGGCCAATGGCCGTCACTTCCTCCTGTGGTGTGGTATAGGGATAGATGCCTTGGTCACTGAAGAGATAGAATCGCACCCGGCGGTGAAAAGGAGGCTTGGTCCTACCGCTTTCG